>CALKXO010000198.1 GCA_938003615.1 uncultured Pirellulaceae bacterium
GCCCGATAAAGCGTCATCCAACAAAGGTATTCTCAGCAAAGTAATCCCAAACCAAGAGCACCAAGAGCTTAAAGCCGCCTGAACGCGATCCGGCGGTACGGGACGCTATGCGCCAACGGGATCACAGCTTGGACGCCTACCCTCAGGGAAGATCGCCGTTAGCGGCGACGGAACCTTTGGGAGGTGTTACTATTCCCAAGCGATTCGACAGTGCTTACTCCCAAGCGACTTAACAGAGCCAGCACTTTTTCTAATAGCGGATGCCGGGCTGCTGTTCATAGTTCTGTGCTGACCGTAGTGGTGGCTGGTTCGGCGGCTGATAGCTTTTCGGTTTCAGCCAGTCCAATGCAGACTTTGCTTGATTGGATTGTTGTGGTTTTAGGGATGGGATTAAGCTACCCAACGCATTGCCCATCATCTTCTGGCTCATCTCTTGCTTCTTTTGTCGCGCCCACCCAGTTGTCCTGTCGATCATTGATTTAGATTTTTGATTCATCCGGGAAAGAATATCCGTCCCCGTGTTCGTGTTTTGACCGCTGCCTCCAAGTGCTGGGATCAACCCCTGAAGACCTTGGAGATTTTGCAGTCCACCGAACCCACCGCCTTGCTGCGACGGTTCGATGCCAGGACTACGACTCATGTTGAAGGCTTGCATAAGGTTACCAAGACCGCCGCCGCTCCCGTTTCCGCCGCCAAACAAATTACTCAAGCCTGACGACGCATTTCGCGCGGCTTGATAATCGCCCGGGATCTGAGCCTGCGTGAGCTCAGAAGTGGCAAGTAAACAGAAAACAACGGTAGCGACTGTTAATAGTTTCATGACTGGTTCCAGTAATTCAGGACGGATACAACCGCCGCGTGAGGTAAGGAAGTGGCGTTAAAATCCGGCGGAGTCTGTCAAAACTACCGCATGCCGTCTATAGATGTTGACTGTTGACAGCATTTCACCTCACGGAGCCGCGCAGGGTCGGTTATATTGGGAAGAAATTGCCCCTGAAGCCGAATAGCGTGCGGAACTAACTTATGAAAACCATTGGATTTATCGGCGCCGGCCAAATGGCTCAGGCGCTCGCAGCCGGAATCGACAACGCTTACAGCGACGTGAGCTTCGAGATCTCGGACCCTAGCGATGAAGCAAAAAAACTATTTTGCTCCAAAGTCAACTCATCGGTTCAGATTCGAGAGTCGGCCGGGGAAATTTTTCGGCACTGCGACGCTGTTTTTCTAGCGATCAAGCCTCAGTACTTCCACGCGGCAATCAAAGAATCGGAAATCCAACAATCGTTGGCTGATCAATCGGCATCCCCTTTAGTAATATCCATCGTTGCCGGCATCTCCATTGACGTGATTGCCAGCGCGACGAGCATCGACCAGATCGCACGGGTGATGCCCAATACGCCTTGCCTCATCATGGAAGGCGCCTCAGCCGTCTCGTTTTCGCAGTCGGTTCCTCCAGAGCACCGCCAACAAGTCCTCGATCTTTTAGGATCAGTCGGCACAGTTGCCTCGGTTCCCGAAAACTTGATGGATTCTGTAACGGGTCTCTCCGGCTCGGGTCCGGCTTACGTTTATACGTTTATTGAATCCTTGATCGATGCGGGAGTGCTAACGGGCTTGCCGCGTGACATCGCTCGCAAACTGGCTATTCAAACCGTTGTCGGGGCCGCAAAATTGGTGGCCCAGACGGAAGAGCATCCTGCGGTTCTCCGTGACCGCGTCACCAGTCCAGGCGGCACGACAATCGCGGGGCTGAAACAGTTGGAAGTCAACGATTTTCGTGGCACCGTGATCCAAGCCGTCGAAGCAGCCACCAAAAGAGCGCGAGAACTGGGAGCCAATTCATGAGCCAATCGCTGCGATTGGTGGTTTTTGACTCACCGATTGGCTGGATTGGTATCAGCCATAGGAATCTAGTCATCGAGCGCGTGCGGATTGGACACACCAGCAAAGAAGACGTCTGTGCCACGTTTCGCGCAGACCAGATTGGCCCCAGTGCCCCAGACAAGCGTGAGCGCAGTTTGATAAAAACGTTCGAGCGTTATCTTACTGGTGAGCCGACTGATTTTCTGTCGTTCGAGATCGCCAACGAAGACATGACTGCTTTTCAAAAGTCGGTCGTAGAAGCGTGTCGACGGATTCCCGCCGGCGACACCATTAGCTACGGGGGATTGGCGGCTAAGGTCGGTCGTCCGGGTGCCGCGCGAGCCGTTGGAACCGTGATGCGAAAAAATGCGTTCCCGATTATCGTTCCTTGTCACCGAGTCGTCGCTGCAAGTGGGCTTGGGGGATTTACTGGCCCGCAAGGCGTTTCGACCAAAGTCCAACTACAGGCGGTCGAAAAAACAGGTGTGGCAAGTTAGAATGAGGCTTTCGTGTTTCGCGAAGCACAATCTAACTTTTTTTTCTTCCCATTCTTTCCTCCCATTCTTTTAAGAGAACTTCTCACGTGAGCGAACCGATCATCAGCGTTAGTGGTCTGCGCGGAATCATTGGCGAGAGCCTCGATCCGATTCTTGCAATCAAATATAGCACTGCTTTTGCCGGTCTGATTCAAGAGGAAGGGCCAATCATCGTCACGCGTGATGGGCGAGCCACCGGAACGATGTTGGCTCAGGCCATTTGCAGCGGCCTTTCGGCAATAGGGCGCGACGTGATCTACGCCGATGTTGCCGCCACGCCAACGACCGGCGTCTTGGTACGCTCACTTGGTGCTGCCGGAGGCATTCAGATATCCGCCAGCCACAATCCTGCGCCGTACAACGGAATTAAACTTTTCGGAGGCCACGGGCGAGTTGTCGATGCGGTCGTTGGCGAAAAAGTTCTTCAGGCCTACCATGACTACAAATTCCCCGTGGTCAGCCACGATAAGATTGGCAAGATCTCCAATCTTGAGGACACCGTCTCCGAACACATTGATCTTGTTCTAAGAACTGTCGACGTCGAGGCCATCAAATCGAAAAAGTTTAAAGTTGTCTTAGATAGTCACCACGGCGCCGGCAGCGTCGTTGGAAAACCACTATTGGAGGCCCTAGGCTGTGAGGCAGTTTGCTTGGGCGATACGCCGGACGGCCTATTTGAGCATCCGCCCGAACCAACCGAAGCGAACCTTAAGGACACAGCGGCCGAAGCCGTCAAGTTTGGCGCTGATGCGGTTTTCTGTCAGGACCCGGACGCAGATCGTTTGGCGGTAATCGATGAAACCGGCGCCTACATCGGCGAAGAGTATACGCTAGCCATTACGCTCAATCACGCGCTGAAAACTCGAAAGGGCAACGTTGTCATCAATTGCTCTTCAAGTCGCATGTCGGACGACATTTGCAAGATGAATGGATCGACGTTGCATATGAGCGCCGTTGGCGAGGCGAACGTGACCACGAAGATGATTGATTTAGATGCCGTCTACGGTGGTGAGGGCAACGGCGGCCCCATCGATCCGCAGGTTGGATACGTGCGAGATAGTTTTGTTGCGATGGCACAAGTACTCGATGCGATGGCCTCCTCTGGCAAGACGATCAGCGCACTGAAACAGGAAATTCCCGCCTACGACATTTGCAAGACGAAGGTAGCGATCGAGCGCGAAAAAATCCAAGGCCTGTTCGATCAACTGGCAGCCGCTTATCCCGATGCCAAAGCTTCTACGATGGATGGACTGCGTTTGGACTGGGATGACAAGTGGATTCTTGTTCGTCCGAGTAATACCGAACCCATCGTCAGGGCAATCGCCGAGGCAACCTCGATGGCCGACGCACAAGAAATGTGTGATGCTGCCGCCGAAATCGCCTCCAATTTGTAAGGCGCCGATTGCCACTCACTTTGGATCTTGGCCGAAAATATGGAGTAGCCTAAGTCGCCAGACTTTGGATGCCTTGTGAGCAAACTTTCCAATCTCTGGCGAGATCGGCTACCATAAATCAGTCCACAGAACAGCTGTATAGCGCCGATGGTCTTATCGGAAACGCACCACGTTAGTGAAATAACGGATCAACCGCTGGCCAAGCGGCATGTCGCTGGTCTTAATCTTCGCGGTTCCGCGAAAGCCAGTCATTACAGGATAATCATTCCGGTTTTCAATCGATACGGCGACCTCGTACCAGGTCAACATTGGAACTTCCTCGCCGCTGGCACTGACGCGCGTCGCGATTGCTCCGCCATTGTTCTGCGCTAGTTCGCGCGCGACCGAGGTCATTGGATCTTGACCAATAAATTTAACTTTCCCTTCAAATTCAACGCCCGGCAATTCGTCCAGCATCAATCGTACATGCTGTCCCACCTTGATTAATCCTCTATCGGATTGCTCAACAGCAAGTGTCGCTTTCATTTCGTTCGGATCGCCAATCATGCAAATCAGCGTCCCCGGCTCGACAAACAGATTCTCATTCTCGGTATCCAACGGCGTGCCAGACCAAGTCTTCAACTGCCTCAATGCAGAATCATAAGGTCGGGGAGCCGTATTGGGCGGCGGCAGAATTACTCCATCGCGTCGCGCCGTGCTTACCAATTGA
>CALKXO010000199.1 GCA_938003615.1 uncultured Pirellulaceae bacterium
CCAGTTGGAAAGTTCAAAGATGAGAGTACAAAACGATCGAACGATCGAAGTGTGAGCGATAGCTCGTAGTCTATTTTTTCTCATTGGTGGGGGCAATCATTGAAATGAGCCGACATGCCTCATTTGCTGAAAAAGACGGAGAAATGTAGGCAACTGCCTCTTTTGCCGCTGTGCCCATTGCAGCCAGTTTTTCATCACTTGTCTTCATGCACCGGTCCAAGGCATCGAGGATTGCCTGGTCCGAATCTGGTCGGAAAATCCAGCCATTTTCGCCCTCCACTACGCAAGACTCGACTGATTGTGCGTTGATGCTACCGAGAACTGGGAGGCCGGATGCCATCGCTTCGATTGGGACAAGCCCCCACTCGTCGGCCAGAGTGGGAAAAACGCAAATGTCGGCGTTTTCATATGCCTGACGCAGCGCTTCCAAATCACAGTTCCCCAAAAAATTGATTTCGAATCTCTCCGATGAGAGTTTTGCGATGGAGTCCTGCAACTCGCCGACACCTGCAATGTTGAGCCGAACACCGTCACTGCGATTATTTTTACTCCAAGCCTTTGCCGCTTTGGCAAACTGAAGTATTCCTTTGCGTGAACTCAACGCACCGCAATATAGCAGCGTGCGTGTCGAGCCTGCATCGCGCGATCTTGGCACACTAGAGACGGCATCTGGATCAATACAATAGGGGAAGTGAGAAAGCTTCTCTTCTTTGATACCTAAACTTTGCAAGTAGCGTCTACAGCTAGGACCGTTGTAAGTGAAAAAATCCGCCCCGCGTATGATTGCTTTCCGCAGTGCTCTGCGAAAAACACCGCGTTCTTTTTCGATATGCTCAGACATATTGCCAACCATCACTAGTTTGCAGTTACGCCGAAACATGCGGTAGAAGCTGCACAACAGAGTCCGCATACCCATCTCATAGGAAAGAATCACATCTGGATTTAGCTTTCGAAGCTGTTTTCCTGTATCGAGCGGAACGTGAATAAAGTTATCTTCACTAAATCCTGACGAGTGCCGCCATTTGGCTGTGAACATTTTGTTCTTTTGAACAATCACGTCCAAGCCATCCCACTGTGCCCCCCACTGTCGATCGGGTTCCATATCAACCGACAACAAAACGGTCAGCTTGCGAACACGTCGCGCGATTTCTTTATAAACAACGACATGATGGCGGCGAAGGTAATTATTGAGAATAACTACGTGCGCATCAATGAATTCGGTCTGATTTTCCTCGGCCTTTTGGCTGTTGGTCGCGCCACCGCGAGGTTGCGTCTGCTGAAGTGAACTCATGGTGAGAACCTCAAATTCCCCTCTGGCAATGCTTGAGACTTAATTTCACCGGTAGTGGAATCGATCAATGGATCGTCTTTGAGTAACGGCCATGAGAGCGACATAATTAGCACCATGGTCGGCATTCCGGTGAGCACCGAAAAGATCACATTCTCGAAAATACCGTTGACAATAATAAATACGAGGATTCCGTCGGCAAGCGGATGCGAGATTGAGAACATCGCACGAATCCTGCCCAGCACCATCATCAAACAAGCAAATCCACCGATAATGCCCGTCGAAAAAGCCACGTTCAGAACCATATTGTGCGTGTACGAAGAGTACTGCGCCAAAAAGTACTTGGAAGTCGCCGCGCCATAACCGATCAACGGCCGCTGCGAAATCAACCGAATGGTATAGGCCCAAATCTCCGACCTACCTGTCGCACTCGTTAGCTCGTCTGCATCGCCTGACTTAGAGACCATCGTCATCTTCTCTTTGACTTTAGCGCCAATATCGACTTGCGTGCTAACGACCATGAACGCAAAGACCGCAACCATCGAAGCCACAACGTAACGTTGAAGATACTCGCGTTTGAAGAACACTCGCCGATAGGCAATCGTCAATGCGAACACGGTCGCAACCAATGAGGTGCGTGAAAGCGATCCAACTAATGCGCCCAACGCGATCGCAATGAGCGCGACCCGAGTCGAAGACCTTTTCTTGTAAGTGAAAAACATAACCGTGCCCAGCACTACTGTCAGACCAGAGTACTGGCCCAGCACATTTGAGTGAGCCAAGCCACTCATACGATGAGCAAACTTACCGTCGGCAATTGGCTCTTTCAAAACACCCACCTCAGGCCAGAAAAAAAACACAAACCACGAGAGAATGTTGAAAAGGGCCATCCCAGCGAAAATTGCATTGATGACCGGCAGGATGCCAATTTGGACCAAGGCACGGACCGTCAGTAACAATACCGCAACCATAGAAAGTGTTGAGGCAAGCGAGATCTTGGGGTCCATCGAAAATGGTGCCGCCACGAAATACATTACAATGATGACCACGACCCAAAACACTGGGAATGTCTGTATCACGTCACGGATACGACGATCGGTCAGAAACCCAATGCCTCCGTAGATCGCCGCAAAACCGATGCCAACCAACTTCAACATGACCTGCATGTCTAAGCCAACTTTGTCTTTGTCGATCGAAATATCGGCTAAATTTAGGAACGTGACAACCGTGATCAAGATCAACCCGGTCATCATCGACAGCGGAACAGAAGTAATCTTCTGAAGACGACTTTCACCGAAAGACTGAATACGTAGATTTGTAGAATGGAAGTCGGCTGACGACATATTACTTCCCCGACTTTGATGTTGCATTGAGCGAGCGAATTAAGCTCAGCAGACCGAAGAAAAGCATAGGAACACTGTCACGTGAGTAGGAAGTAGTAAAAAAAGTCGGGGAGACAATGTCGTGCTTATAAAAACACGTTTCTCAGACTGACCCTTTGTGAAGGACAGCGACATAAACGGTGTCTAAGATCAACTTCAGATCGCAAAAGAGGCTTCGTTTTTGAATGTACTCGAGATCCATTCGCATCCATTCTGCAAATTTGATATCTCGACCGCCATGCGCCTGCCAGATACAGGTACAGCCCGGAAGAACGGAAAGACGTTGTCGCTGCCACGCGTTGCACTGCTCGGACTCACCGACGGGCAAAGGGCGCGGGCCCACCAGTGACATTTGGCCAACCAAAACGTTGAACAGTTGCGGTAGCTCGTCGATGCAAGACTTCCGCAAGTATTTGCCAACCTTGGTGACACGTGGATCATCCTTAAGCTTGAAGGCCGGTCCATCTTGCTCACTCTGATCTCGCAAAGCTTCCTGCTTCTCTTCCGCATCAACCACCATTGTTCGAAATTTCAAAATCCCAAACGGCTTCCCATCTTTCCCTTCCCTCATCTGTCGGAAGAAAACCGGTCCAGGTGCACTAAGCTTGATCGCAATCGCGGCGCCAATAAAAACGGGAGACAGCAATAGAATCCCCGCCCCTGAACACGAAATGTCCATCGCTCGTTTCCATGCAGGGGTCTTCTCGGAGCGAAAATGGATCGAATGACCAGTTCCTTGCGGCAACGACTTAACCTTGGTGGTTGCAGGTGCTACTGCGGTTGCAACTGCACCGCCTGTCAATCCAATTGCTGACAGCAACGCGTCATCTGATCCATCATTGCTATCGTTCTCATCTTCAATGGAACTTCCCGAAAGACCGGAGCCAATGTGAGGTGAGCCAGTTTGATGATGAAGATCACGACGGCGGTGATCAAAACTCCCATGGCCTCCACTTGGAAAATTGTCATCATCATGTGTGTCGTTGGAGCTCTTGAAGTTGACTTCCTCCCGCAGTTCTTCAGCAATCTTTGTCAGGCTGTCGTCCCACGGATAAATTGAAACTGCAGTCTCTAGGAAGACTCCGTGATCGGAGGCAATTTTCGCCAGTTCATTTGCGACGGCGATCGCGCCACATTGTTCAGTCTCCGGAAGCAACACAGCCAAACGGAAGTTAAACCAACCAATCGTGTCAGAGATTCTGAGCCTCTGGGTGAGATCCAAGACCAAATTGCTGATCTTCCGGTCATCGGCTTGGCGATCGGAAAAGTCAAACGAGATTAGGGCAAACTCTCTAGCCTTACCTCTTCTGTTGGAGCGCTCGGTCTCCTTGACAATTTCGTTTTCAAACTGCTCCTGCGGAAGGACCAGTGGGTAGCCAGCAACCTGTCCAGGTTGAAACGCTCGAACTAGTCGCCCAAATAGCGACTCGTTCCTTCGTCGAGTTCTTATTATCATTTCCAGATCCGTCTACTGCCAGGGAAGGCAGTGCAAGTTGTAAAATCTAAGGTGTTTAAAGGGGAGACTAGTAGTTATCCCATGAATAGTCCTTGTTAGGATTTATTGATCACCATGCCGACAATCTCCACACCAAGATTGGCTGCAGCCTTCCGAAATCGGTTGATCTGTCGATGGTCAATTTGATTGGCCTCGACGGTCAAAATGATTCCGTCAAGATATGGAATGATCGCATGGCAAGCGGTCAGATGGTTCGAGACTGGCAAGTCAAAAATCGCATAGCCGTACTCATTAATCTTCTCCGCGAAAATATCGGGGAGATAATCAAAGGGAAGCTCAAGTGCTTCCTGGTCGCTTTTTCGTCCACAACCCATGACCTGCAAGTCGGTAAGCGGAGTCTCGTGAACGACTTCTTCTATCTCGGCAACGTTGATCAGCAGTTCAGAAAGACCGGCAGAACGTGCCTGCCCCAAACGACGGGTGATGTAGTGTTGGCCAAAATCGGATTCTATTAACAGTGTGCGTGAACGAGCAATCGAACACAATGCAGCGCTGAGGTTGTAGCTTACTGTGCTTTTTCCAGCTCCGACGTTGAGCGAGGTTACACCAATCGTGACGGGTCTGCCTGCAGAAACTTTGTCATTGCCCCAACGAAGGACCTGACGAGCCAGAGCCACAAAGTGGCGCCGGAGGCTGGCGCTAGGCGCGATGCCCATACGTTTGGCCCTTAGCCGGTCTTGTTGATCGCGGTTCATTGTATTTTCAATCATCAGTTCACCATGTTCCGGCTAGAGTAGACCCGTGGGAGGGTAACAAGTACGGGCATTTCAAGGATCTGTTCTACTTCGCCTTCGTTCAACGAAGCGCTTAAATGGTTTCGTTCGAAGAACAACGCAACGCCGAGACCAGCCAAAACGCCCATCACAGCTCCCAGCGGCAAAAACATACTGGCCTTCGGGCTGATCGGTTTGACGACCCAGTTCGGTGCTTGAATCACAACCACCGATGAAAGTTGACTTTCGTCGAGTTTTCCAGAGGCCATCGCTTCGATGCCCT
Organism: uncultured Pirellulaceae bacterium; assembly: GCA_938003615.1. Lineage (GTDB taxonomy): Bacteria > Planctomycetota > Planctomycetia > Pirellulales > Pirellulaceae > Mariniblastus. The sequence continues at coordinate 5,183 of CALKXO010000199.1, forward strand.
TATTTTTGAATAGCTCCCATTCCTGGCGAGCCGTATCAACATTGTTTGACAACTGCTGAGATTGAACTTCCAAAGAGTTCATTTCCTTCTGGCGCTTCCTATGGAAATTGTACTTCTCGTTCAAACTCTTCAAACGCGCCTTGGCTGCATGAAAGCCGGCCTTCGCAGTCGCCAATTCAACCTTCATCTTCTCGTAAGTCGGGTTTAGCTGAAGCTCAGATTCGACTCTACTGGACTGCTGTAGTTTCGCTGTCGAAGCCCGCAGCACACGCAAACGCTCTTCCTGCTGGACAACACGCGGATGACTCGGGGACAACTGAAGCCTCAATCCCGCCAGTTGATCTTCGGCATTGAACAGTAATTCCTGCGCACGTTCGAAAGACTCGTCTTCCACGCCCTCTGTCGGGACTGCCACGCTCTGTTTGATTGTCTTAAAATCTTGACTTAACGAATCGACTTTCTTCCCCGTGGAATCAACTTCCACCTCTGCCGAGATGATTTGCTGCTCAAGTTCCGAAACGATTTTATCGAGCGTTCCTCGAGCCGCATAAACCGAAAGAATACCTTCCTTGTTGCGGAAGCTCTCCTGCGCTTTAAGCGACAGAGTAAAACGATTTTCGGCTTGCTCAACCTGTTCTTCGAAAAACTCCGCTGATCCCTTCACCGAGTGAACACTCATGTAGATTCGACGTGTCTCATCAAAAACACTCTGAACCAAACGTTTCGCTAGTTCAGGTGAGTTACCTTTGGCAAAGACTGAAATTACCGACGTCTGTTTTTCGGTGTAGACGACTAGGCTGTTCTGGAGAATCTCAACCGCCGCTTCCCGACGCTTCAATTCGTCATAATCTTCTGCTGAAATCCCTTTGACCTTACTGCCGGAGGATTTTTTAAAAAAGCTGGAAAGAGAGATTTCAGGAAGCAAATCATCGAAAGGCGACTTAAGGATTTCCTCTGCCCCGATTTCATCAACCACGGTCTCAACCACAGCACGACTTTTGATGATCTCGACCACCGAACGGATTTCCGTTTCGTGAGAGTCTTGAACCATAACGCCGCTGTTGGTGACAATCGGAGAAATGCCTTGAGAGTTACCACCACGTTGCACGTAGAGTCGCCCCTCGGATCCATACTTTCGAGGCCACACCACAAATAAGACCACCACCATCATCATCACCAAAGTGAAGACAAGCAAGGACTTGAGTTTATGGCGGAGAATCGCGCTAAGAATTTGTGACAGCGTAAGCTGTGCGTTTGCACTCATTGTGGCCAACTCCTGTTGTGCACATAAAAAGCACAAGCTTGCTAAACCGAATGGCTCAACACGCTTGCAAGATAGTTTTGCCTGCTGACGCTTCAAAAAGTATGCATCGAGTTTCAAAAGGTAAGGCTCGATGATCAGCGGTAGCAACGTTTACTAGAAAAATCTAAAGTTGGCGAATGTCAAACTTCGGGCACAGTGTATTCAGAAAAAAATCCGTTTTCAAGACTTTCATATCAGTTTTGCCGACTTTAACGCCAGGCAACAGTGGAGCTTAAAAAGAGACCCTTCCTGTTCAAAACAGCCTGTCCAAACAACTGTTTGCATCTTCGCCGGCATAGAAAAAAGATCGAGGCGACAGTTTGGCAGCATTACTGCTAGATAGGGGCAACCTCTTAACCTTTATGCCAATTGGCTGCCGATCTATACGATAATTCGCGAGAAAACGGCAATTCGCAAGTAATTCTTAACGGCAGCCTCTGGTTCACTGAGTGCTTTTAAGGGCAAGCTCCAAGGCAAGTCCCAGACAACCCTTTTCTGCTCGGGTGGCGTCTGTTTTCGGTGACACTCATCACAACCCCACCGAAATTGTCGATTCTGGAGGTTAAATAAATGAACGAGTCACTGAGTCGCCATCAGTTTCTGGCACCAATCCGCAGCAAATGTGAGATCGCCCAACTGGAGGTCTGGCCCCGCAGACTTAAGCGCCGCGGCATTGCCGCCGCCAGTTTCAACCGCCATTACTTTCGCCCCAACGTGACGAGCACAACGGATGTCGTTGACCGTATCGCCAATCACCCAAACATGGTCCGCACTAAAGCGGTCGCCGATTGACTTCCGTGCACTTTCTATAGCATCGACTGCCACATCGTTTCGGTCTGCATGAAAATCACCGTAGCCACCAAACGAAAAGAAGTGGTCGATTCCAACGTGCTGCAGTTTAATTTCGGCCGCCTGTTTTAGGTTCCCTGTTAGCAAGCCCAGTTCAACATGTTTCAGACCGGCCAGTTTCTCCAGCAAGGACTCAACACCAGGAAGAAGCCTAGCATTGCGTTCTTCTAATGAACGAGGCAGGTTAAGACAGTATCGTTCACTGAATTGGTCGAACGTGCCATCGTGCGGCACATCGATCGCGGCAAACAACTCATGAAGAATGCTCTTGTCTGTTCGACCATGCACCGGCACGGAGGGAATGGTACTCAGACCGAACAACTGTCCCACCGTAACCTCCATGGCCGCCATGCCAGCACCGGATGATGTCGTCAGTGTGCCGTCGATGTCAAACAAAATCGTCCAAGTATTCATGTTGTCCACTGGTGAATCAGAAAATTGAAAGTGCTACAATGATAGCGGTGCGCCGGGGAAGATGAACACCCGGCCTTCCTCTTCCAGCAAAACGGTTTCCGACAGCGGAGTCAATATTTTCTCAGTCAACAAAAATAAACGGGCGCGACGTTTGAACGGATTGATCAACGACACATCCACGGTTCGCGTCCAATCGAATAACGCAATGCGCCCGTTAGCCCTCATGCGATTCAATGCGCTGATCCTATTGTTGTTCCTGACTGGTGCGCGATCAGCTTTCGTTGTCGCCCAAGCGCCGCCGCCCCGCCCGTCAGCAAGCGACATCGCCGAACTGGTCGAAGGACTCGGTAGTGATGACTTTCTGTTTCGGCAACAGTCAAGCGAAAGGCTTATGCAAGCTGGATCTGCAGCGATCGGAACTCTAGAAGCAGCCAAGAGTTCTCCCGACCCAGAAGTGCGCTATCGCGCTGATGAAATCCTGAAGAAGCTCCTCGAGCAGAACGTGGAGGAAAGAGCGGCGCGCTTCCTTTCCATGCCTCCAACGTCCACTGACGATTGCGGCTTTGAGCACTGGGAGACATTTTCGAGCTTCGCAGGCAAAACCCGAGAAGCGCGGTCATTGCTGGTAGCCATCCTCGGCGACCCGACCTCTGCAAAACTGTTGCAATCAATCGCTCCTTCGGAAACTTCGGCCGCCGGCACCAGCACCAGCACCAAGCGGCTCCATGACCAATCGGTCACTGCTTCGGTTGTGGTTTTCGCTGCTCAAATGTATCGAGAGTTGATGCAGCCTAAATCAGCCGCCCCCGACCAAGAGACCAAACTAACTGGCAGTGGCGTAGCTGAAGAGCTTTCGGCGTCTGCATTTGAATCCCAATTTCTCTCCCTTCCGCCGCTAACGGTCCAACAAAGCGCGCACAAAACTCCATTTGTGATCTTGCTTAGGGCATGGTTAAAATCTGAACTTGAAACCAGCCCTATGACAGTCGCAAAACTGAAAATCATCAGCGCTTATCGGTTAAGAGATTTTGCAGACTACCTCACAGTGTTGCTTAACCAGCCGCAGTACCCGCATAAACAGGCGGCGATCGAGTCGCTTAGCAAACTTTTTCTTTCACATGAGCAGGCCGAACCGAATTCCGCGGCAAAGTCTTCAGGGATAGACGACGCCATTATCCACCTAGAGCCCTTTGTTTTTGCGGACGAAGTGTTGGTTAGGCTACCACAAGCAGAATCCACGGGACCGCTGGACGTAACTCTGGGCGACTTTGCCTTTCAATTGATACTAAGCATTCAAGAAAAAGCCCCAAAAGATTTTGGAATGTGCGAAGGCAATGGTAAAATGTTTTTGGGATCCAACTCTGTCTTTTGCTTTGAGGATCGTGAAAAGGCGGCCGAATCAATAAAGCGTTGGCAGGCCGGTTTTCACTCCCCCAATTCGAATTCTGACCGCAATACTGACCGCAATTAAATCACAACCAACTCCCGATAGATCTTGGGAAGCTACCCTCCTTAAATTTTGCCATCCCATCTCTTTGAAATTCCTTTTCTGTTGTCCTGCCCCACCCCATTTTCGTTGTTAGGTATTTAAGCACTAAATAAAACAAATTGAGGTTGAACATGGCCACCGTCACCACTTCCACTGGTTCAAGGTCACGACTAAGTCAAAGGCGCCTAAAACGCCAGGAGTCTGGCAGTTCAGGTTCGTCGCCGCCTTTCAATCCCACTCTGTCTCTAGAATATAGCCACAGTGTACTGGTCAGCTTTCGGATCGATCCGCGGCAGTTGCTTCCGCTACTACCCAAAGGGCTCGAGCCCGAGTTGATTCGATCGGGCTACTACGTCAACGTTGTGGCGACGCACTACCGACGTTCGTCGCTATGGGGCATGCCCGTCGTACCGCCATTCAATTCGTTGGTACTTTCAACCAACGTTAGAGCCTCCACCAACGCTGACTTGAAAGGCAAATACGTTTTTCGCCGTCAGATTTCGAAAAACCTCGCAGCGTGGCATCTACAAAAGAAACTAGATCTTGAGCCGGTTGTTGGCGAGATTAAGTGGAAGGCCATTTCTAAAGATGCCTCCTCTCTTCCGGGGGTAAATTTCTTTTGGAAGGCTGCGGAAACACCTAACTATCTAAGGGTGAAAGCTCGTTCACGAATCAGTGAAGTGCTGGGCCATCCCAAAGCACGTTGGATGTTTGATCATCGCAGTGAATTTGCAATCTCAAATTCTCCAGACAGCAAACGCAGCCAGAAAATTATGCGCATTCATCACGCGTCTCCCGACGAAAATTGCAAAGTGTATGATGTTGCTCAGGCGGGATTCAAATGCGACTCCCGAAAAATATTTGGCACCGAGTTCTCCAAAGCACTCGCCCGCCGTCCCTCCACGGTTTTTCTCATGTGCGATGGGCACAGAGCTTTCACCGGTGGTGACGTTATTGAACGTCGGGGTTAGCAGGTTGCCGCCATTGCCGACAACCACGCACCGCCCCCAGATGCACGGAAATACTCGTCATCGAGTTAGGAAAAAGCTATACTGAATCATCAAGGGGCCGAAGGCGGTATGATATTGCGTCAACCCGCACTGTTGCTGCATGCCCTGCACCTGATCTTTCTGGCTTTCTTTCCCTACTAATTCCATGCATAAAATCACGCTTTCTCTGCTAGTCTCTCGGCCAATCTCTTTGCTAGTTTGGCTTACGCTCGCCAGCTTTCTGACACTTTCGTTCAAAACGTCGCTGTGTGCTCAAGATAGCCCGCCGGTGGTCGACACGTCGGTAGCCGACGCACCAGCGACAGATGCGGCGTCATCCGACAAAAAACCATCCGACGAAGATTCGAAAGCCAAACCCGAAGAGCAAACTTGGAAACGCGATGGTGCTCCTCACTTCATGCGAATCCGCGAGGATCGGAAAGGACGCCCCGTGTCGCTTGACACTTCGGTCACGCGCTATGTCACCCGAAATAGTGCTGGTGAAAAAGTCACTGTCGATCTTATTGGGGCAGTCCATATTGGCGAGAAGGAATACTACCAAAAACTGAACCAGCGTTTTGAAGAATACGAATCTCTGTTGTACGAACTGGTGGCTCCAGAAGGGACTGTCATTCCTAAAGGCGGGC
>CALKXO010000200.1 GCA_938003615.1 uncultured Pirellulaceae bacterium
TTCGACGACGGCGATCTACACCCATGTGCTGATCGACCCCAACGCTCCCGTAGTCAGCCCGCTCGATTCGCTGCGCTGTCGCGCGGCGTAAGGGTTTTCCTTAGCAACGATTGACTGCAACGCCGTAAGCAGAGGAGGTAAGTCTCGTTGTAGTGGTTTGTCAGCGCTTGTTTTGGCAGCGCTTGTTTTGTCTGAGCTTGTTTTGTCAGCGCTTGTTTTGGGGGTTTGCCGTTTTGGCACTAGTGCTTTGTTCCAACTTGGATTTAGGATGGTTCGAAGTAGCGTAAGCTTCCAGCTTGCGAAATCTACATGATTATTTGATGGCAAGCAGGACGCTTACCCTACTTTTAAGTTGGAACAAACCACTAGCGCGGTTTGCCCGTGGCAACGGCGATCAGGTCATAGCCTTGGAAGGTCACGACTTCGCATTGGACGATGGCGCCTATTTTGATCGGATGATCGGTTTCGGTGACGATCACAATGCCGTCAACATCAGGCGCGTCGCCCTTGCTACGGCCGACCCATACTCCGTGTTGATCGGCAACTGGGTGGTCGATGATGACGTCAATCGTTGTGCCGATTTGTTTTTCATTGTGGGCGAACATGATCTCCTGCTGGACCGCCATCAGGCGATCACGGCGGTCGTTCATGGTTGCTTCATCGACGTGGTCGGGGAGTTTTGCGGCCGGTGTGTCGGGCTCCAACGAATAGGTAAACACGCCCATACGCTCGAACTTGTGCTTGTCCACAAAATTGACCAACGAGTCAAATTGGTCATCGGTCTCACCCGGACAACCGGTGATGAAGGTGGTTCGTAGAACGAGATCGGGAATCAGTGTTCGCATCAAATCGATTTGCGTATCCATTTGAGCTTGATTCACTCGCCGTGACATCCGCCGCAGCATGGTGTCGTCGGCGTGCTGCAGCGGCATGTCGATGTAGGGCAAGATCTTCTTGGATTTAGCGATGACGTTGATTAGTTTTTCATCGATGTACATTGGGTAGAAGTACATCAACCGAATCCAGTCGAGCCCCATGACACCGTCGAGTTTCTGCAGCAGTTCCGCCAGTCGCGGTTCCCCGTAAAGATCCATGCCATAGTAGGTGGTGTCTTGGGCGACGATGATCAGCTCACGCACGCCCGAATTGGCCAACTGAGTCGCCTCAGCCAAGACGTTTTCCATTGGTTTGGTCGCGTGTTTGCCTCGCATTTTTGGGATGGCGCAAAACGTACACAACCGATCGCAGCCCTCAGAGATTTTCAGATAGGCAAAGTGCTTGGGTGTGATTTGCAAACGGTCTTCGTCCGACAGTGCGCGAATAGGAGCGGGTTGGAAGATATTCCGTTGTTCGGCTTGATCGCCAACCAGTCGGTCGGCGACGTTGATGATTTCGTCTCGGCTGAATACGCCAACGAGCGAATCGATTTCCGGGCGGTCAACGAGCATCTGTTCTTTTTGGCGTTCGGCGAGGCATCCGGATACGATCACGCCTTTGGTTTTGCCGGCCTTCTTCAGCTCCAGCATTTCGTCGATCGCGGCAAAGGACTCGTCCCGCGCTTGTTCGATGAATCCGCAAGTGTTGACCACAACGAAATCACTTTCCGCCGGGTCGGAGATCAGTTGATAGCCGTCGAGCTTCAGCAGGCCCATCATCCGCTCGCTGTCGACGGTGTTTTTGGGGCAGCCGAGGCTGACAAAAGCGTATTTCCCTTTAACGTCTCGGCTCTCGGGAATCTGTTTAAATGTCGTAGCCACGTCAGGCACCTGCAAATAATCGTAAAGTGTGGGCAATGGTCCAGCGCGTCATCGTAAACCAATTAAAATCCGAGGACGAGGGGCAAAAAGTCGCCTTTGGATCGTGGAGGCCAACAAAGATGCCTCTCGGAGATGATTTGCTAGGTGCGACCTGCATAATCATCCTGCATAGCCAGCTATTGAGGCTGATTTGGCAGTGTGCGTGCGGGGGGCTGAGAGGAACGCGGGTGGCAGGATTAATGACTGTTGATCGTGAAAGCGGGGTAGAATTTGTTGGCCGTCGTGCGTTGGCACCGGGGGGGCCCAATTGCCCTGCCTTTAGATTTTGTCAGGCGCTTGGTCAGTTTTCCTTATTGTTCACAGAGAGCTTGAGGCAGGAGGCCGACACACTATGGGATTCTGATTGTGTCGGTCTCTGGCTTCAATTTTGAAGCATGGGTTATCCGGTGGCTCACGCCCAATGCCACTTACTTTAACCTAGCGGGAGCGAAAATATGCCTCGGAGCAACCGGTGCTAGTGCACAAACGGCTAACGGTTTGAAGAGCAACTCAACGCTCTAGAGCAGATTAAGCTGTTAGCCGTTTTGGCGCTGGTTACGGTTTCGTTGAACGGGTTAAGGTCACTCCCGAAAGGTGGCTTACAGGAAACCGGTGTTAGCGTGCATGCGGCGAACAAATTTCGTGGCGGTTGAGCGTTCAAAAGAAGTTCATCCAAGAAACACGGCTCGCGCTTTTGCGAACAGTTCGGTTCGTTGGCTGATACCACCAATCAGGAAGTAGGCGACTGCCGTGACCAGTGGCAGCAGGACGAAGCCGGTTTCCCAGCGCCAGTCGAAGAACAGCAATAGAAGCGCCAGCAGCAATTTTCACTTCATTCTGTCAAATTAGTTGACTGTTCGCATAGTGCAGCCCAACGCGATCGACTAAAACAAGCGAGGTGTTCCTTGTATAGAAGTTGATCACGCGGATGTTGTTCCAATCGTGTTCCAGCCGCCGGTTTCAAATTGATAAAATATCGTTCCTTCCTGAATACAGACCCGCCGCTATTGGTGGATCTCTGGAATCGCCTTCCGCAGATTAGCGGACTGGTTGAGCGCATAGACTGCACCACGCTGGAGCGGCATGTCTTCGCCAAAATGTATTTTGATCGCGCGGGTTTATTCATTGCCGAAGACGATGGGAAGATCATTGGTT
>CALKXO010000201.1 GCA_938003615.1 uncultured Pirellulaceae bacterium
ATACATGCGTAAGCCCAAACTCCAAAGATATCGGATTTTTAACACCCTAGCCTTGCGGTTGGTACGCATTGCGTTTGAGCCGCGCGAGGTCAGATGCCAATGTTTACACTTGAGGCAGCGGTACACGCGCCCAATTTGAAGACGTGATTTCATTAGCGCTATAACAACCGTTCCCCTCTTTACATTGGGGACAGTGTGAACTCAACAGTCAACACGGCAAGCAAAACGGACGTCACAATCCAAACCGTTGCCGGTTCTACGCTGTCGGGGTTGGAAATAAAGTCCCGAACGGATCCGAGTCGGTGCCAGAGCATGAGCCCTATTACCATCGCACTGACGCCAAACACCAGCAACGTCCAAAACGGCGAACCATTTTTTAGCATCACCCCGCAATCGCCCACGCCATCAAATGCTCCAATCGCAATGTAGGCACCGTTGCCCATCAAACAGAAGCCCGCAAAAAACATCGTCAACAAACGTACGTCTTTCACTTCCTTAGGCACCAACCGGGCGAACGCCATTGCCAACATCGGCAAAACACATCCCAAAAGCGGCCCCATCCAGACGACAAATCCCGGTGCCGGATTGGGCGCGACGTCAGTGCGCGAAATCGTCAGCGGATTTAGTACGACACGCTTGACGGTTCCTCCTGTCAGCCACGCTCCAACAACGTGGCCAAATTCATGAACCGCCATCATGCCGATCCAGCAAAGCCCAAGCATCGACCCGACCAACAAAGTAGCATGAAAGCGGGCCGCATTCATGCTACTTTTTGTCACCAAAATCACCAACCGTCCAGCGGTACTCTTCAGGAAGTTGTCCCTGATGAGGTGCCACGTTTTCACGAATCCAGATATTGCGGTACTGCACCGGGTTCCTATGGTGTTGAAGTGAAATGGCTGTCTTTTCTGGATGCGGCTCGTAGGTCGGTGGCTCGTTGTAAAGTGTACGTCCCTTCAGTTCAACGTGATTCTGAATCACGACTCCGTTAAGCATCACCGTCAGATATGCCGGACTTACCAACTCGCCGTAGGCACCGAATTTTGGTGCATCGTAAATGATGTCGTAGACCTGCCACTCTCCCGGTTTACGACATGGATTCACAATCGGCGGGCTCTGCTTGTACAGTGCTCCACACTGACCATCGAAGTATGTCGGATTTTCATAGCCATCAAGCACTTGAACCTCATAGCCATTTCCAAAGAAGATCCCACTGTTGCCACGGCCTTGTCCCTTTCCTTTGATTTCGGCGGGTGAAGCAAATTCAATATGAAGCTGACAGCTGCCGAATTTTTGTTTGGTTTTGATTGTTTTTTTCTGAACCGTCGCGACTCCGTTTTCGACTTTCCAAGCGTCACCACCGACCCACTGGTCTAGATTGGTTCCATCAAACAGCACGACAGCATCCGAAGGCGGCGATCCATTGGTTCCCGGTTCGACTTTCGGTGGCTCAGGCCATACCACTTGGCTCTTCCATTCCTCAACCAACCATGCCCCGGCAACAACCGGTAGAGCAATGACCAAACAAACCGCCATAACCGACGGACGGAAAAGTTTCATATTTGAGAATATCTTCAAAGCAAACCCCTTTTGATGGACGGTACCGTATCGAGACAAACATTGTAATCCAGACCGGCGTTATTGTAATCCACGTAAGCACATTGCCGCGCTAAACGGCCTGACAACTACCGACAAGTCGTCGGGAATTGAGCCCCCTTTAGCCGATCGCGCAAAAGATTGGAGCCATTGCGTGACGTGAAACGATCACTAAGGGCCGTGACTACGGCTGCCGATTTGAAACCGTTCGCAGCGTTCTGAGTAGGCGATCTAGATCTTCGCCCCAGTTCGACTTATCCCATCCGTAGACCGAACGAGTATACAGTAGTAATTTTTTGGCAGCTTCGTTGTCACCAGACAGGTCTAGCTGCCGAGCAACATTTAGTCGCGCTTCGTACCAATTCTCAGTCGCCGGGGTCAACGATTTGGCCAACCGCCGCCATACTTTAAGCGCATCCTCTTGCCGTATCCCAACTTCTATCTCAGACAGCGCCCTGGCGAACTCAAGTTGGATCAGCAAGTCCGTGCGGAAACGCTGGGCCAGTGGCTCTAGCAGCGAAACAGCTTCCTCCGGCTGCCCCGTCTTTCGCAACAAGCTGCCCCACTGAAATTTCCAGCGGTCTGATTCTCTGGCCGATAATGGCAATCGGTTGACAATCCCAATGATCTCCAGACCGAACAACTGTAACGCGCGCCGCTGCGAAAGGCGTTGGCCATCACTTATTGCAAGGTCCGATTCACGATTAGACACCACACGATACAGTCGCCGGCACATCGCCTCATTTGGTTTCGTACTGGCCAAGACCTTAGCCGCCTCGGTAACATCAATTTCGGCCGGCGACTTGTTGTTGAGGATCATCAAGAGGCTCGACCACCCTAACAACTCATTCACTTCCGATGAATCTGCCGGTGCAACGGGGAATCGCTGTTGGAAATCGGCCAGCCATCGTGCAAGTTGCTCCACTGACATCGCTTCTGACTCAAGCCCGATCTCGGTTGCGACGCTTACGAGACTGGCGGCATGATTTCGATCGTCCGCTTCCTCGAGGCCGTCATAACGAACGCGTAATTTGGCCACGATATCTCTCGCTAGTTTTCGAGATGCTTGTTTTGGAATCTTCAGCTTCCCAGTCTGAAAAAATAGCGCGCGTATCTGTGTCAGTGCTTCGGGAAAGGAATCACTCGAACTATCCACGGCATCAAAAGCGACAAGCGCTTCATCAGCGTCGTTCAAACGGATATACTCCGCCATCAACCATAGTGCCGCCGTATCTTTTGTGGGGCCCTTCGACCATTTTGCTAGATGCTCATTCAAAGCGGCAATCAAACTCGTCCCATCTGCGGCTGACGAAGCCACGTTAGCGCGGGCGAGATTCCAAACGCCGCGCAGATGCGTCGCAGCGGCCAGTCGTTGATTAGGTGCTCGGCTAGCGGCAATGGTCAAACGCCTTGCAGCCTTTAACGGTTGCGATTGCTGTTCGAAAATTTGGCTGACACGAATCTGCAGCCGCAAAACTTCCGCCGGTAAATTTGCGGATTGCTCGATGGCTCGATCGTAGGCTTTGACAGCATCTTCCAGATCGCCATTGCGCTGTGCTTGAAGTGCCGTTTGGAGCAGCAACTCAACCGCTGCAGTGTGTGGCGTAGTGCCAAGACTATTTGTCGGACTACCGGACGGTCCTGCTGCAGAAGTGACGTCTGTTCCACCGGCCGCCTGAATGAGCGCCAAGCCAGCGCGTCGCCCCCACCAAGCGCCATAACGAAGTTGAACCATTTGCTTCTTCTGCGCGGCCGCCTCCAGCCAGACTTTTTTTTGCTGGAGATCGTCCAGCAGTTTGGAAAGCTCAACCGCTGCCCGGATTCGTACCAACTCCAAGGGAGCCGAATTTGCTACCGCTTCTGCCCTGCCCTTTGTGCTCTGATCTGCCAGCAGGTGAGCTTCAATTTTCGCTTTGTCGCCAGTCTCAATCGCCAACCTCAACTGCTGCTCAAGCAATCTGGGCAAGATATTAGGGGGTGGTCCTTCGTCAGGAAGCGTTGAGAGAAGTCGCGCGACTTCATTCGTTTTACCCAAGGTCAGCAGACACTCTAACTGGCTTACTTTTGACCGCCACCAAATCTGCTGCGATGGAACCACACTGTCCTGAACCTCCTGCAGGCGCTTTAGCACATCGTTCAACGCGCTTTCCCAAGAAACAGAATCGTTGTCTTGGTAGGCGGCGGCAACTTGCATTTGGCAGAGTGCGATCTGGTAGCGCACACTACTCTTGAGCGCTAACAGTTCTTGAGGGCTCAGTTCGCCATCGGCGATCGTTTTTGAACGGCGCTCCGGTAGCAACCTGTCTATCGCGCCTTCTACTCCTGTGAAAATGCGTTTCGCATCTCGGCATTGCTGGAGCATGCCATTGGTCGCCGATGGCAGGTCAGCGCGAGAAACCATTTGGGCTTCGATGACACCTCCCATCCTTTGAGCGCGCTGCAGATGTGCCAGCCCAGTTTGAATCGAAACCTGAAGACGCCCGGGATGTCTGGCGAACCGTTTGTCAAAATCCTCACCCGTCTGCCAAACGGCTTGCCATGCATTCTCAGCTCCGGCCGCATCGGCTATCAAGGCCATCAATGTTCGAGTTTGGACAAGTTGCACCGTCAAAGCGGTCTGATCAACCACTTGGATCTCTTTTCGATCGAGCAACTCGAGGCAATGTGCTTCGGCCACGTTATACAATCGTCGCTGTAACAGTCCCGCCACAAACGTTTGCTCGCGCTGATCAAAGACACGCGCTGATTGCGCCTGCGATTGCGGGATACAAGCCGCCACTAAGGCCGCCGAAAACAGCATGCTCAATACACTCAATACAAGCCCGAGGCGCAAGCGCGTGAATCGAAAGGGCTGCCAGTATTCACTCGCTTGCGCGTCGGGCTTGTAGTAGTGCAACCTCGAAACTTGCGCGTTGGGTTCGTGTTTGGGGAAATCGGTCATTTGAGCATGCCCTACCGAATTCCATTTACGGCAAAACTGACACTAGTAAAACCAGTCAACTTCGCGGCATCGTAAGTTTGAATAACATATTCTAACGGCACCGCGGGGGCCGGATGAACAATCACCGTTGCCGCAGGATCGACGCGCGCGATCGATGCCAATCGGCGCTCAACCGCATCGGCATCGGGTAAAGGCTGACCGTTCAATGTCCAAGCAGCGACACCATCAAAGCTAACGGCAATCACGATATCTTCTAGATCTTTCTCAGGCGGCGGTTCCGTCAATTGCATTGGATCGGTTCCCATTTGCGACGACAGTTGGGCCGGTAGCATTTGTTCCGTAGTTTGGAAACTGGCAGTCCAGACGAAAAACACCAGTAGGAGAAACACAACATCGATCATCGGTGTCATCGCCGAATCAATATCGACGTCGCCACGTCCGCGCAAATTGGCATGCGGCGTTTTCATTTTGACTCCCGGTAAACAGCCCAAGACACATCCCAGATCCCGGCACGTGTGCAGGCAATCATTATTGGTTCGGCAGCTGAATACGGTGCCAGACGACTACCGCGAATGCGCACCGCAACATCGCCACCTTCTTTCTCTCTTACGGCCGCGAACTGTTCGGATAACCGGTCGGCTGCAATCGGTCGACCGGCCAACGTGTAACTTCCATTGGCCCCAATATTGATAGTCAGCCGCGGTTTATCTGCTTGCGCGTCGTCGGCGGCGGATACCGCAGTGGGTAGGGCCAATTCGATCTGAGTTTCCTGTTTGGCAAGGTGACTGCTAACGAGGA
>CALKXO010000202.1 GCA_938003615.1 uncultured Pirellulaceae bacterium
CGAATTCAGCACCGATTCTCAACTGCGCATCGAACAAAAGTGCCGTAAAAAACGGGCCTGCGCAAAATGGGCAGCTACCTCAGACAGGTTTAACGACAGACACTAGCTAAGTACCTATGCTGAACCCCCGGTGCGGACAGAAATGTCCAATCAACGACTGGGTTTCGGAATTGGTTCTTACTTAGTGGCGCTCACTGGTTTTTGTACCGTGCACGATTGTGTTCAGCTGGGAATCGCTGGACAAGATCACCGGAAACCAGATGCGGTACTTCTCGTGAGATCGCTCGTTGACAATTTCGACGTTGCCGCCGTGCCCACGTAGAATCTTCTGGCTGGCGGAAAGCTCAAGGCCTGGAAAAAATTCTTTTGCCGCAGAGAAGATTTCGCTTTTGTAGGTCGATTCGGCGCTGTTGTCGTCGACGTCTGCTTCGGCCGATTTCACGAATACCTCGATGAATTCCATATTCGATTCGAGTTGCACCGTGACTTTCGGCGAGTCGACGCTGCGGCTGTTCTTGATCGCTTCGGCGATGACGTACTCAACGGCATCCTGAAGCGAGCGCCGGTCGCCAACCACGTCCATGGGTCGCATCCCGCAAACGTAATCAATTTCTATTTCTAACGATTCGGCATCTGCGCGTTGGTTTTCGATCGCGTGGTCGAGCATTTCCACGACGCAGAACTGCTCTTTGTCGGCAACGTAATCATTGTTGATCAGCATCATCTCCAACACTAGGCGAGAGATGCGTTCTTGATTGCGTTTGACAATCGCCCAACCTTTTTCAATGGTCGAGACGTCGGATTTTTCCAGCCCGTCATCGACCAAAAACGCACCGCCGTTAATACTTTGCAAAATGTTCTTGATGCGATGCGAGAGTTTTTCAGCCGTCTCACCGACGGCCAACATGCGTTCCTTCTCAAGGATGGTCGCATAGTATTCCTCGTTCTCGATTGCGACGGCCGTTTGGTGAGCGATCGCGTGCAGCAGTTTAAGATGATCTTCCCCGAAGCTGAGGTCGTCGCTGGGCGACTCAATCAGTTTGTCGATATAGATCAAACCCAAGCCATGCTTACGTCCACAAACCGGCACGCAGATCACTTCAGAGATTCCAGACTCTTTCAAGCTTACGGACGCACCCAAGCTCCCGCCTTTGCGGAGGTCCGACGAAACTACCCCTTCGGCTTTGTTGTCGACGTGTTTGAGAATGGAACGACTAACCTTCAATTTTTCGTTTTTCTTCGCCGGATCGCGATGCTTGACTGCTTTTGCCTGCAAAGTTTTTTTCGGTCCATCACGAAGAAGGATGCAGCCACGATCAGCTTCGGTCCACTCAAAAATCAAATTCAGTACATCGTCCAGCATCGGTCCGATCTCTTTACGAGTCGTCGCCATGGAGGCGTTGTACATGAATTGAAGATTGTTTTTCATGACGGCGACAAAGTCGTTACTGTCCTCTAGGTCTTCAGCGGAAACCGGGCCCGGAGAAAGTGTGGACGAAATTTTTTCGCGTGATTTAGGATTGGGAGAGGCCGTTCCCGGGGCCGGGATGTTATTGGGGGCCAACACGATCATCACCGTCTGGCCCATTTGAATATGGTCGCCGACTTTAACGGGGGTGCGCGTGACCATTTTTCCATTGAGCGTCGTGCCGTTGGAACTTTTGAGATCGATCAGATAAACATCGCCGTTCTCTTGCACGATCTGACAATGAGCGCGTGAAGTTTCCAGATCGGTCAGACAAATTTCGTTCTCGAGATCGCGGCCGACAGTTACTCCCTGAGGAGGAACGTCGAACATCTGCCCTTTTTCGTTGCCTCGAGTTATGAAAAGAGAAATCACGGATGCACGGTGCTTATGATGAGGGTAGTTGAGGTCTTCGAACGGTTGTTTTTCGGCGGTTGTTTTTCGGCGGTTGCTGCGCCGTTAACAACGACGGGGCTTAGATACGACTAGTACGATCGCCAACCTGCTACTGATTGGACTCTTCCTCCACAGAAGTTTGCTCATCCGATTTTTGAATGTTCATCGACTGAACCACGCTCGGACTTAATTCTGGTTTGGTAGACGTGGGAGCCGGTTCAGAACTTCCACAGCCGACAAACAATAGAGTGACAAAGACGACAGTTAAGAGATAACTATACCTCTTCATGAGTATTCCTTCTGCGACGAACAACCAGCTAAACCAAAATTGAACTTATCAGCTTAGCGTGACATTCGCCACGTGAAAATGGCCGAATGTGTCTAGGGGCATCAAACAATATCCTTTCGACTAACGCTAGAACGGTAGCGCTAGTGCGGAAGCATAGGTCGAGTTGAGAACTTTAGCAAATAAAAAACGCGAGTCTGTTTCCTTGTGGTTTGTCATCCCTCATTTTTGGTTTCGCCGCCTTCCCTTTGCTCTCACTTCACCTTGAAAAAACCGGACGAAAATGCAAACCGGACGTTTGTCCGTGGCGACTGGATTTGAGTATCCGCGTCGCCAATCTAAAGCAATCGACAACAAAGCAATTTGGGAAAAGTAAGGGCCTCCTAGGCTTGGATTTGCCGCTGGGCTTCAAATCCGGCGACTGCGACCGCATTAGATAGATTGATACTTCGCACATTCTGGTGAGTTTCAATGCGAAGCAGAGACTCAGGGTATTGTCCTGTAATCTCTGGCGGCAGCCCCGCTGTTTCGCAGCCAAAAATCAGCGCATCGCCAGATTGGTAGTCCGCCGTCAGGTAATTCTTGGTTGCAAACCTAGAAAACAACCAAAATCGTTCGGCCGGGATCTGTTGGCAAAGATCGTCCCAGTCTTCTACAGTCTGCCACGATAGGTGCTGCCAATAATCTAGCCCGGCTCGCCTGAGTGTCTTTTTTGTGATCTCAAAACCCAAGGGCTTCACCAGCCACAGCTTCGCCTGAAGCGCAACGCACGTCCGTCCAATGGCACCCGTGTTGGGCGGGATCTCTGGTTGGTGCAGCACAATGTGTATGGTTGGTTCGTAATTCACGGTTTGGCAATTCTGAAATTTTGACAAAGAAACATTCGGGTTTCAGGTAAATCCAAAAGTGAAGTCTTCATTTCAACAAAACGGATCGCCCAAAAGTTCAGCAATATTGGAACGAAAATGTTGGATTATGGGCAGGCCTACTGCTCCTCCGGAAGCGAAAACGTTGGAGGATAAAAATCTCTACGATGATGCTGGCAGAAAATTGCCAAAGAAAAACTGGCAAACCACGCGATTGTGACATATCTATACGGGTGTTGTACCGATTTCGATAAAGGTTGGCGCGATGATTGCACAGTGTTATTCCAGATGGAATTCTTGAACCGGCAGTTTTATGCCGATGTTCAAATCATTCATCCCCAACGACCACCAACGAAAAGTAACGGAGTGCATTCTCTTTTGGCTTATCAGATATGTTATTTTCAGGAGGTTCGGGCGTGGAACACAAAATCGACAATCCAACGTATTCGTCGGCAGCAAACTCGACGGCAAGCACTTTCGCGTTTCCGATTGGCAACGATACGGATTTAGTGCCGTCGCTTGATTTGGGAAAACGGATAGAAATCACGTTTTTCAGCATGGGCTACCGCAGCTTGCGCGACGTCCGTTGCTCGTGCAAGCAAGGTCGGGTTGTGCTGACCGGCAGGACCAAGACGTATTATCAAAAACAGGTCGCCCAAGTCATCGCCGGTAAAGTGGCGGGAGTCACCAAGATTGAAAATCAGATCGAGGTCGACCAATGATTCGTTGTGGTCTTTAAAAATGAATTGGTCGATGAGCTTTTTTCAAAGCGCGCCAGTCTCAGACGCCATCGGGTCAGCGCGGTTACAGCGCTTTAAATGCCGCCAGCGCGCGTTCACGTCCCTCTTTATAGTCCACTACGTAGGATGGATACGATGCGCCCGTTTCAGCAATCGCTTTGGTCAGTTTCCCGGCATCGTGAAGCGCTTTGGCAGGGACATCGATTAACTCTGGGCACAACTGTTTAATGAACTGGCCCTCGGTATCAAATCGCTTACTCTGGCTAAACGGATTGAAGATACGGAAATAGGGCACCGAATCGGTGCCCGTCGAAGCCGACCATTGCCAGCCTCCGTTGTTGGCCGCGAGATCGCCGTCGATCAATTTTTGCATAAAGTAACGCTCTCCCAATCGCCAATCGATCAACAGGTGTTTCGTCAGAAACATTGCCGTCACCATTCGAAGCCGGTTGTGCATCCACCCTGTCTGATTCAGTTGCCGCATCCCGGCGTCAACAATCGGATACCCGGTGCGGCCTGCTTGCCACGCTTTAAGATCGTCCTCGTCGTCGCGCCAGCTGATGGCTTCCGTTTTGGCTTTAAAAGGGCAGTGCATTGACACGCGCGGAAAACCCACCATCACATGGGTGTAAAAATCACGCCACGCCAACTCGGAAACCCAAACTCGGGCCCCTTCGTTTTCGTCACTGATGCGTCCCCCGCTAACCTCCAATGCCATCGCCGCACATTGCCGAGACGAGATGACGCCGGCAGCCAGATAGCCAGAAAGCTGACTGGTGCCGTTTTCTGCCGGCAAATCGCGGCCAGAGGAATATTGGCCGATGTGATCAGCAAAATTACTTAGACGACGTTGGGCTTCGGTTTCTCCTGCTGGCCAGAGCGCGTCAATGTCGGTAGACGATTGGAAACCCTGAGCCTTGGTAGGGACGGAGTCGGGCTCGATCGCCACCGGTTTTTGTTTTTTCGGGGCGGGCCGCAGCGTCATGCGGTCCATCAACTTGGTGTCCCAAATCTTTCGGTACGGCGTGAAGACTTTGTAGAATCGGTCGTCCTTGGTGGCGATCTCTTTGGGAGGAATGATCACGCGGTCGTGAAACCGTTGTACCGCGATTCCGGCCGCGTCACAGGATGCGGCGACTTCATCGTCTCGTCGAAGTTCGTTGACCTCGTAGGCGCGATTGAAGAACAGGCTGCTGCATTGGTGTTTGGTTGCGAGGGCGACGATTTTTTTCGGCAGCTCTTCAAAGGTACTGCTTTTCAAAATCAGCAGCGGGATATTTAGTTTCGCCAGCGATTGTGAGAGCGACTGGACGTTGGCCAACCAGAACTGAACTTTGCACGCCGCATCGTCGTGCTGCTGCCACTGCTTGGGGGTGAGCGCGTAGACGGCGATCACTCCCTCGGTAGAAGACTGGGCAGCTTCGAAAAGTGCCGAATTGTCTTCCACACGCAGGTCGCGGCGAAACCATACAAGATTTTTCATTGTTCTCTATGCTGATAAAGTCGTAGCCAAGCCGCTGATGTGACAATGCGGAATTAGTACATCATGCACCCAAGACAATCGACAACAGGTTTGCGTTTTTGAGCCCGCACTAGTTGCAACCGCAACCGCAACCGGAGTTTGCGCGAGACCGGCGTTGGAAAAGCTGAGGCCCAGTTCGCTGCATGGGAGGATAAGTCCATCCGCCGCGGCAAGGGTTCGGTTGGCAGCCAGAACAGCTAGAGCAACCTGAACCGCCTGCTCCACCGGAGCAACTTGGGCAGCCCGTTTGTGCTCCCGCCGACGGTACGCCAGCGTTGTAGGGTTGGGGTTGTGGATAATATTGCGCGGGGGCAACAGCTTGGTTGGGGATGGCGGCTGGGTTTGGGGCCATTGACTGAGTCGGCGCGTAAGATGGTTTGGGCGCGTAAGATGGTTTGGGCGCAAATGAGGGCGCCGAAGTCGGGGCAAAACTTCTCGTTGCAGATCCGGCGGGCATATCGCCTAGGATTCCTCTTGTTCCAGACTGAGCGATTGCCGATTCGGAAATCAGCGCGACCAACGCAAATAGGCTCAGCATTGCCACTGTCTTGGAGAGATTGGATTGAAACATAAGATGGGTCCTTTTAGGTTTGATAAAATTGGAGACTAAAGTGTTTACCCCAGTCTCGATATCATGATGGCGAGAATTGGACGTCTGGCGACCTTGGGCAAATCAATAACGATAAACCTAACGCCTTATCCGAAGGCTCAGAATACCAGATGAAGATTAAAACTTGAATACTTGGTGGCCTAAATAGGGGGGGGAGCTACATAGCTTCGATTTTTGCGAGCCTTGGTCGTGGTTTCTTTTGCGGTGTTAAGTTTCAGCACCCGACTGCGGGAGCAACAGTTCTGGCTATGTGAGTTAAGATTTGCCCATCCTCCGATCTTTTATTTTTTCCGTCTTCCTTACCCTCAGAAACGCGATGCCCGAAGCAGCACTCACCAACCTGTGGCTTGCCGCGGCCGTGGTGCTGACGCTGGTCTATACCGTTTGGATCATTCACCTGCGCATTAATGACGCCAGTATCATCGATTTGATCTGGGGCGCGGGATTTGGCTTGGTCGCGTTAACGCTTTTCTTGCACGTCCCCAAAACGCCATTCAAGATTTTGCTCGCCGCCATGCCTCTGGTTTGGTCGGTACGTTACACGACGTTTATCTTTCACCTGTATAGCGACAATTAGAACTTCCGCCCTGCTGTCATTTGCTAGCAGTTTGTGTGAGTCAATTTCGAATTGAGCGACAATTAGAATTCCCATGTCTCGGGAATTCGATTCTATCTCGTAACTCCTATCTTTAACGGAGTTTACGATG
>CALKXO010000203.1 GCA_938003615.1 uncultured Pirellulaceae bacterium
CCCGCCCCAAGCTATTAACGCGCGCCCCTCCGGGGCGGTGGCGATTCACCCGCATCTATCCGCTCCGGAGGAGCCGACGTCAATAGCTCGGGGGGGAAGCGCCGAGAACCAAGATCACGATCCAGCCACACGCGCCGCTCCGGGGGAGCCGACGCAATCTCGCCGGGGTCAAAACGGATCTCATCTAAGTAAGCTAACGATGACTCCTTCGGAGCCGAATTGACGGACGACCAAGAATCTTGGGGCTCCCGCCCCAAGCTATTAACGCGCGCCCCTCCGGGGCGGTGGCGATTCACCCGCATCTATCCGCTCCGGAGGAGCCGACGTCAATAGCTCGGGGGGGAAGCGCCGAGAACCAAGATCACGGCCCTGTCGTCGGGTTGGCAGTGGCGCTCGGTTGCTCAAACGTATTTCGCGCGACAAGCGGACCGGAACGGTTTCGTTTTGCAATTGCCGGTCTGCCGATCTATCATGTCGTCACGAACACTACCTCCGAGAGTCTGTTGTTTCGACTACAACAAGTAGAAGGCCACCTTGATCAGACGGCGTGGGAGGAATTTGTGCGTTTGTATACGCCACTGATGTTCTATTGGGCGCGCAAGACGGGACTCAGCACAACGGATGCTTCGGATCTAGTGCAAGATGTGATCACGCAAGTGTTTCAGAAGCTGCCCGACTTTTGCTACGACGCCTCCAAAAGTTTTCGCGGCTGGCTGCGCACCGTCACGCTCAACCGCTACCGAGAAATCAAACGGCTCAAGTCCAGCGGCATCCAGTTCACCACGGATTCGATTCTCGAGCAATTGGCGCCCGTCGAAGTTGCCGAATCGGTTTGGGACATCGATTACGCTCGACTGCTGGTGGCTCAATCGATGGAGCACGTCAAAAATGATTTCGCGCCGGCGACTTGGCAAGCCCTGCGATTGGTGATGTCCGATGGAAAAACCGTCGACGAAGCTGCCGCAGCAACCAGCGTCAGTCCGTGGACGATCTATTCGGCTCGGTCGCGACTGTTGAAACGTTTACGGGGCGAATTGGAAGGATTGTTGTAGACTGAAGATGGTCAGAAACACTGCCTTTTCTTGGTGTTTTGGGTATCCCGAGAAATCTTTTTGACAAACCGACACAAAAATCACGTCGCTCGCGCATAGTCTTTTCTGGCGGCCAACTTTTGGCTCGTTAAACGAAATACTCCTCAAACAAGATTGAAAATTGAGCATTTGTGAGCGACAAGGCGCTAGCCGTCGGTTCGTTGCCTCAAAGTACCGGCGGCTAGCGGCTTGCCGCTCACTGAATTGAGCAGTATCGTCCTAAAGCGCAACAAACAGCGACGTGATAAGGTGGAATGATGAGCCAGAACGCTGCCAAAAATGCCCAGATGCGGCAACACTGACAGACTATCTGACGGTGCAACTCGAGCCGCCCACGTTGGAGCAATGCGAGTCACATATTGCCGATTGCAACTACTGCCACGAAACTCTGCGCGGATTGAGTATCGAAGACACGCTCTCAGAACACGTCGTTGGTGCCTTTCTTCAAGCCACCGGAGCCGATTCTTATACGGTCGACTCGGCGGAGTACGTTCACGTACGCGGATTGATTGATCAACTTCTGACCCAGACCGCAAACCGATCACTCGAACCAAAACGATCCGCTGCTGACGCCGAAATCTTGGCCGACCGAGCGGCGGAAGTTCTGCGATGCGTTGCCCCCAACGTGAACAACAATACACTCGGTTCGATCGGTGACTACCAACTGATTCGATCGAGCACCCTAACGTGGTCACGATTTACCAAATTGATCAATTCGATCGCCTGGCATTCATCGCCATGCAATGGCTCCCGGGGCAAACGCTGGAAACGAAACTGCAATCCGCGACAACGCTGGTCGACGAAGACGTACGCCGAATTGCTGCTCAGGTTGCCGCCGGTTTGCATGCCGCCCATCAACGGCAATTGGTCCATCGCGATATCAAGCCCGCCAATCGACCTGAATCTGCAGCACAGGTGGTGACGATGTTGGAGTCTGATCGTCATCAATGGCCGATGCGGATCGCTGGCTACGAATCAGTGCAGAACGAGTCGAAGGCGACACCACAACCAAGCCGTCGAGGGTTTGCGGGCCGCTGGTTGGCTGTGGTAGCGGCAAGTCTGTTGGCTTTGGCCGGATGGTACTTTTCACCTCAGATTATCCGCATCGCGACCAATCAAGGTGAGCTGGTGATTGAGTCGGCTGATAAAGATGTCGAAGTCCAAATCTTACAAGACGGCAAGGTCGTCCGCGTCCTCGACACGAAAACGAAAAACTCCTTCAACATTGAATCGGGCGACTATCAAATCAAAGCGACGGGTGAAGGAAACTCGTTCGAGGTAACTCCTGAATCGTTGAAGATGAAACGCGGCGGGAAGCAAATCGTCAGGGTGACTAGGCAATCCATAGAGCCTTCCGTCGCGAACCGCGTCGATGCCAAACCGGAGCAAACGAACTCATCACCCGAGATTCTTTCGGCTGAACTGACGTGGTTTGAGCAGGAAAGACGCAAACGGTTAGCCCAACTTGACGCCAAGCACCCGCATATTGCCATTCTGGATCGGCGAATCAAGCTCTTGAAACAGCAGTTGGGCAATCCTCGAGAAGAGGCTCCGAGAGTCGAGAAATACTCAGTAACTACTGACCCAAAAGTTGCATTCGACACGTTAAACAGGCTGCTCCGAGGACGAGACACATGGACAATCACCCAAGATTCGATCAGCCGTGAAAAACTTGCGATGCACCTTGACGAAAAGGATCCGCAAATCTCACATGCCAACCGGCGTCTCAATGCGTTCAAAACCGTCGTCAATCACTTAAAGAAAGCAAACGGTTTGCCGGTGATCGACATGTCAAATGCAGAAACGAAGTTGTTAATCAAATAAAGGGTTGCCAAAGAAATCGAATTGACAAAGCTCTTGAAAACATACGGCCCCAAGCACCCAAGCGTCAAAGTTGCCAGCGAAAAGTTTGACGAACTGCGGAAGAAATTACGTGAAATAACTTATGGCGTTAATGTAAACGACTGAATCAGTGCGACCAGTCGCTGAAAGCAAAGCTGAAAACCGCGAGCCTTCGGATGCTTGATTAACCGAACGGCCAGCGCCGAATGCCACTCGCTTTAGATCTTCGCCATAAATTCAGAGTGGCCGAAGTCGCCAGACTTTGGATGGATTGCGATGCCTTGCGGGCAAAATTTCCAATCTCAGTTGAGATCGGCTACATGAATTGATCCAAAGAACAGTTGGAAACTAATGATGACATTCTAAAGCGAGTGCCATTGAGCTAGTGAGCCATCGCCAAAACGACTAACAGGCGAGCCCCCAATTCCTAGCTTTTAAATACCGTTAGAAAATTCCAAGTTCATCCCTAGCGTCATCGCTCATCATGTCCTGCGTCCATGGTGGATCCATCACGACTTCGACTTCGACTTCGCTGACGGACTCAAGTTCACCGGCATACTTTTTCGTTTCGGCAACCAACTGCGGCCCGGCTGGACACATGGGACTGGTCATGGTCATTTTGATATCGACTTTGAATTTCTCTTCTTCGCCTTCGACCGGATTGACGTCGACAACGTAGATCAGGCCAAGGTCGACGATGTTGACGAACAGTTCGGGGTCGATGACTTGCTTTAACGCTTCGCGTACGTGATCTTCTTGCAGTGACATAGTGAGATTTCCAATTAGTTTCGTGGTTCAGGCCCGCCGCCACCGGACGACCGCAGACAGACTGAAGCTGTTACTCGTTAATTTTAACCAGAATTGACTCGCCGTCGACCTTTACTTCGTGGGCCGCGGTATCCTGAGTCGCCGGCATGCACATGGCCTTGCCGCAGCGAATGTCGAATTTCGCTCCGTGACGAGGACAAGCAATTTCAAATCCCTCGTGCTCACCGTCGCTCAATGTGCCGCCATCATGCGTGCAGACGTCATCGATGCAAAAATAGTCCGATCCCACTTGGAACAAAATGACCAAACGATCATCGACCTCCGCAAGCATCTTTTCGCCGTCTTTTAGATCGGATTTCGTGGCTGCCTGCAAAAATTCACTCATGTGCGCTTTTTCTGTGAGAATACTTAGGTCTTAATGGCCCAATTGGGCTGGAGAATTAACACCACCGCTGAAAAATTGGCCAGCCAGAATCTACCCCGATTATTGGCAAAACTCTAGAGGTCACTTCATCAATCCGACATCGCACAAAACAGACGATCGCCGCGGGGCACTGTTGAAGCAAGCCTAAACTAAGCAGGCCGGCGGCCCAACAACCTGCTTTCGGATTCGGCGGATTCGGTGGTTTTTAACGGCCCCCAATGAGCCACTCAGCCTAGGGAAGCACACCGTCATCACAAAACAGGGCGTGCTGGCACCTGCTCGGCCCGTCGATGCATTTCCTCTCTTTTCTCATCAAGAAGTGGCCCGCCGACCGGAAGAACCCATCCATTTTGCCGAAAGCTGTAGCGATTGGCGAAAGGCTTCCCCTTGTTTGGCATCTGACCACAGATCACTTGATGCCGGTTACCCCGGTTGTCTCAATCGATGCTCAAAATCCGATGCCCCGGATTGTGCTTGTCGATACCTCTATCGGAAACGTTCTGGTTGAGGTCAGCACCACCTCCAAATTAGCCGTTAAATGCCCCGCAACTCTGGTTGAAAAAATGAGCACAAAGAAATTTAAGTGGTTGACCTTAGGTCTAGCATCTATTGTCGTTAGCGGATGTGCCGCAGGGAGCAAGCCAAATTTAAACTTAGGTATTGCTGATGCTTTAAGAAAATCGAAGGCTTGCCTCTTCAAGAAAAAGTTGAGCTATCAAACACCAGCGAGCAATACAAGATTCGGTTATGCGACCCCCGTCACCAGTGACTCGGTTATGCTTCCGTCTACCACGAGCCGGCCGATAGCGAGTAGCCAGTCGCCGATTTACCATCAATCCGCGGAGAACCCGTCTGTTCTCTCAAGCGACTGTAATTGCTCGACTGCCAATAATGTGGCGGTTCCGTCTTCTGGATTCTACATGCCTCCCCCGCCCGCAATAGAAACGCCGGCGAGCACTCCTAGCATGAGCGAAGGAAGCGCAGGCAGCTTCGA
Source organism: uncultured Pirellulaceae bacterium (assembly GCA_938003615.1). Classification (GTDB taxonomy): domain Bacteria; phylum Planctomycetota; class Planctomycetia; order Pirellulales; family Pirellulaceae; genus Mariniblastus. The sequence goes on from CALKXO010000203.1 coordinate 5,120, forward strand.
TTCCGTCCCGACTTTGGAACTTCCGCACGATACTTCGGTTGACCATTTGCAATTACAAAATCCGCTGCCGCCTGCCGTTGAAGTACCGACGACGCAGCCAAATCCTTCTGTCGGACTCAACGAGTCCGGCTCTGACGTGGAGGAACGTATCATCGACACTCTAGATTCGGCATCGCTGGACTTCGACGAGTTGAAGGAAACGCCCGTCGTCACTCCCAAAAAGGACGAGGCAAGCATTCTTGAGACTGCGGCAAAAGCCTTGGAAGCCAAAACGCCAACTTCGGCTGGACAGTCGGTAGTTGAACGACGGTCTAAAATCGTAACCTTGACGGCTCGCCCGGCTCAGTCGCATCAGGTTTTCGATGCCCAAACAGCTCGTAAGACTCAAGCCGACATGCAGCAGGTGACTCATAAGAGGCATTTTCGTCAGCAGAATTCTCTACGCCCGCTCCACACACAGTTCCGACGCAATGCCGTTGAGCATACCGCGGAAGTCCCGAGCGTCATCAAATTTAAGCCGCTTCCCGTGCTATCAAAAGAATCGCCGGCTGAACAACCTTCCGGCGTCAACACGGGTGCACCCGCGCTTAAGCAAAAAAGTCTTCCGAAGGTGCTGAAGAATTCGTCAACGGGGATACAGCATCTTCCGGCACCTGTTCCCGATCCCAAATCTATTGAGGAACAAGGGAGCGTCAGCAAGATTGGTCGCCTTCCAATCTTGAAGGCAGAGACCGTTTCATCAGCCGCAATTGGCGGTTTGCGAAACTTCACCAACGTACGCGATCTTGATCCGGCGTCTGACAAAAGCGACAACGCTGGCACGAATGCCGAGACCGCGACGGTTAAAGCGACGGCCGTTACCACGATTACCGTTTCCGATTCAGACGACGAACTGGCAATCCAACGGTAGCCTCAGGAGCTCATGAGCAAGATCGTATTATTCGACGCCGTTGGCACGATTTTAAAGACCTCCCCCGGAGTCATTGAAGTCTACCACCGCCACGGGCTGCGACACGGATCGAACCTAAGTTTCGCGCAGATTAAGTCTCGTTTCAAAGCGGAACGTCGAAGACTGTTTGACTTGGACGCCTCCGCGAAAAACCAATCCGCTGGCCGTTTGGTTTCCAGTGACGAGATCGAGCGAGATCTGTGGTTCGAATTGATCGCAAGCGTTTTCGATGACGTCGCAGTTCCCGAGCCGCTGTTCGAAGCGCTCTGGCGATTCTTTGCCAGCCCGGACAACTGGCGGCTGTATGATGATACGGACGCAACTTTCCGATCGCTCAAATCGGCCGGCTATCTAATCGGCATCGCCTCGAATTTCGACAGCCGTCTCAATGAAATTGTCCCGGCGTTTCCGGAGTTGCGTTGTGTCGATTTCGTTTTCTGTTCTGCAGTTGTTGGTTTTCGAAAACCAGATCCGGCGTTCTACCGAACGGTGGAGAGCGAAATCCAAAAGCAACTCGGCTGTGAAGTCCATCAGCCACTATGGATGACGGGCGATTGCATTGAAAACGACTTCTGGGGGCCTCGTCGACACGGTTGGAAAGCCTGTTGGTTGGACCGAACCGGAAGCTTCGAGGGGCAGACCTCGCCAGACGTCGATTCCATCGAATCGTTGAGTGCTTTGGCTGAACGAATCACCGGACTAAGGGCATCTTCGGACTGATCGTGTCTCCCGACTGATCGTGTCTCCCGACTGAACGTGTCCCCTGATGGAACGCATCCCCGGAATTTGAGTACAGGTGCGGATCAAAGTCAGCGACATTTCCCAATCTAGAACAATCTCTGTCTGCGTCCGGAAATGCCTGCTATTATCTAAACATGGACATTTCTAACGAAACCGTTGTTGAACTCGAACGCTTTCTCGCGTCGGCCAACGAAGGCGATGCCGATTCATTCAATCGCTTGTTGATTCGATTTGAAACTCGTCTGAGAAATTTGACACGCCGAATGCTCAGAAATTATCCACGTGTCAGACGCTGGGAATAGACTGACCTGGGCGATACGGTTTGCCTTATCATGGCGGCCGTGGCACTGAGAGCCGTTTTTCACTGCTGGCGAAGGCTTGGTGCCAGTTTGAACTTGGCAATCGTAACCTTGCCAGCGAACTGGCCGAACAATCTTTGACAGCCGATGCCAATCTCAGCCCCAAGAGTTTCAATGGCTGCAAAATCAGCTTGCGAAGCGTGCAGATGAACCCGATAGCTCAATCTTGCAAATTTTCGGGCCAGCAATTCAAATGGTGACTCCAACACCGTAGGCGGGAGCCCGTCTTCGCCCTTCGCCTTTTGACGGGCAAGAATCCATTGCTCTTGTTCACTCCGATTTTTACTTCTTATTTTGCTGATATCCATGAACGTCTCTGCACCGACAAAAAGCAACCTCCCGTGGCGTAAGATCATTCCCGTCGCCTTGGTATTGATCGTCGTCGGCTACAAATATGCTCAACCCACTCTTGAGAAGTGGACCGGGGTCGAACTACCAACCTTAAACGATGATCAAGACAATAACCGGTTCCCGAACGCCGATAATAATCGTAGCAACGGCAGCCGTAGCGGCAGCAACCACGACTACAGTGTTAATTTTCCTGAGTCTTCCAGTGGGAGCACAACCGCAGGAAATCAAAGCAGCACCGGTTCAGGATTCCAATTAAAAGAAGTAGGACGCGATAAATTCGAATCACCGGCCGGGCTTCTTTATACGATGGGCGGCGGTGGTGAACACCGTATCGATCACGTGATGCGTCACGCCAAGGACATGTCGAACCGACCGGCACACGGAGTTTTCATTGGTAACGGCGAGCGCGACGTTGTGCTGAAGCTGGTTGACGACGCTTGGGAACTGGCCAAGGCAAAATCCCCCAAAGCCAAATACGAAAACTCGCGCGGCAATGACGCATGGACCGTGAGCATGGGGCGCAAAGTCGGCTTTGATGGTGGAAAAAAAGGGAAACGCAACGGCGGAAAGAGCCTGAATTCCATCAAGCTGATTCTCGCAAACGGCAATCGAGTCATTACCGCCTACCCCGTTCGATAACTTGTCAACGCAACAAAACTTCAACGCGGTTTCAAACAAAAAAGGCGGCAGGAATTTTCATTCCAGCACCGCCTTTCAAAATGTCTAGTTGAGCTGCTGGCCCATGGTTACAGCACTGAAGCGATCGCTTCGCACAGCCCGTCCATGTTGTCAGCATTCATTCCGGCGATATTGATTCGACCACTACCAAGCATGTAGATCGAATGATCATTTCTCAGTGCTTCAGCTTGATCTTTGCTCAAACCCGAATAGCTAAACATGCCGCGTTGGCGGTTGATGTATTCAAAGTCTTTTTCCGGCACCAAAGCTGTCATTTTTTCTACGAACTGACTTCTTAAAGTGACAATCCTTTCGCGGATCCCGGTCAACTCGTCTTCCCAAGTATTTCGCAGATCAGCATCGCCCAGTATGGTCTGCACAATGGATCCACCGTGAATCGGAGGATTGGAGTACATCGTGCGAATCGTCGATTTGATTTGTGACTGCATCGCAGCGGCTGCTTCTGCGGTTTGTGAAATGGCGGTAATGCCGCCAACACGTTCGCCATACAGCCCAAAATTCTTGGAGAACGAGTTACAGATGATCGCTTCGCCACCGGCCTCAACGAACTGACGAATCGGCAGCGCGTCTTCTTCTAATCCCTCACCAAATCCTTGGTAGGCAAAATCGAAAATCGGCAACAGTGATTTTGATTTCAGCAGGTCGCCCAATTCAGACCACTGCTCTTTTGAGAGATCGACTCCGGTCGGGTTGTGACAGACCGTATGCAGTAGCACCGCATCGCCGCCGTCAGCCTTGGCGACCGAGGCTTTTACCTTTTCAAAATCCAAGCCCGTGCCACTGTCGTCCAAGTAGTCATATTGTTTGATCTCAAGGCCAGCTTGGCCAAAGATCTTGGGGTGGTTGGCCCAAGTCGGGTTACTCATCCAAACCTTTTTCACACCCAGAACACGTCGCACCAATTCGCCGGCGACACGCAGAGACACCGTGCCACCTGGCGTTTGCGCAGTCGAAGCCAACACTTTGCCTGACAGGTCTTTTCCAAGAATCAATTCGGCAACCGATGTTCTGTACGCGGGCGATCCATCAATCGGTAGATAGCTTTTGGTCGTACTGTTGTCCAACAGAATCTGTTCGGCCAGCTTGACGCTTTTCATGATCGGCGTCTGGCCACTGGCATCCTTGTACACACCCACGGTCAGATTAATTTTTTTGGCGTTGGTGTCGTTTTTGAAAAGTTCGTTGAGTCCAAAGATTGCGTCTGGCGGATTAACGGGAACTGACTCGAACATGATTCTCTTTCGGGTTACCAGAAATTGGCAAGCGATTGCGGGGGCAGCACAGACCGTCCAAGAACGCGATCACCAAAGCGACATAATTTAAACAGGCGCTGAGATCGCTTAAAGGCCCAATTTGGCAACGGCCGAAAATAGAGGCGCTTCCCGTGACCGCAGCGCTGCTAAACGCCAAGAAAAAAGATCAAGAGTGACGTAAACCGGATACAGCCAACACAATTTGGTAGCCGATATCGCTACGGATTGGAAGAGATCGGAAAATTTGCTCTCAATGTAATCCGACGTTAGGCAACCTCCACTAAGCAGAACTGAGGGCGGCGACCTAACCAGCAGGCTTGCCAATTCTATTGGTGTACTCGGCAAGACGTGACTGTAGATCAACGATCTGCTGCCATTTTATCTGAGACAGTTGGATAGCTTGGCCACGTTGCGTCATTTCGGCGTCTTGGATAATGTGCCGCAGATGCAAGTGAAAGTACTCAATGACTTCCGCAAGCTGGGCCGCTTGGCCGGGGGAAAGACGTTTCGGCAATTCGGGGGGCTCTTCGGATATTAGGCTCTCTGATATACCGGCCGATTTATCGGCTCGGTTGCCTAGATCCGACGGCGTTGAATCGATGTCAAATCGGTCCTTAATCTGCTCGCGCTTGCCGTAGACCAACGTGCTGCGTCCAATCGAAATCAAGTCGCCTCTGCGAAGAATTTTCAGCTGAACTTCTTCGTTATTGACACGCGAACCATTGGTCGACTGCAAGTCTGTCAGGACAAGGTCGTCGTGGTCCTGCTGTATCTTCAAGTGAAAACGGCTGATACGTTCGTCATTTAGCTGGATCGTATTTCCTTCTTCACGACCGATCGTCACTGGCACCGTAATTTCCTCGTAGACCTCGCCGCGATTGGCGCCGTCGAGGACTCGCAACGTGATGGATTTCATGCAAGGGTGCCTTGTTCAATAGTGGACATTCGCAATAGCTCTGAACGGTTCGGTTCAAGAAAATAGAAATGCCTATCGGAGGAAGAAGCTTTGGAGGCGGTTATCGACGGATTTAAATGAATCTTAACACAAGCCTTTTCGCCCGCCCGCATTCGCATCTGATTTTTCCAAAATTTGCGTCAAAAGGCAAACTTGGCTTCGGGTCAGTTGGGCCAAACGGGTCCGACCGTGGACATCTATACGATTTTTCCGGTTTTTTCAGCAATGGTCAACCACGCCGCACAACCTATCAAGACACCGTTCAGGCAACAAAAGAGGAGAGTTTCCGGCGTTCCCTACCCGAGCCTCCCAATTGCGAGCGAGGCAGGGGGAGCGAGGCAAACAAGGAAATTCAGGAACCGTTATTGATAAATTCGAGGGAGGCGATATCTTTTACACATGTGATCTAAATCATGTGCACCCGTGGCTCAATTGGATAGAGCATCGGTCTTCGGAACCGAGGGTTGGAGGTTCGAATCCTCCCGGGTGTATTTAAGAACAAACCTTCAATTGGTACATCCAATGCCTGGTCACACGTGGCAATTTCTCAAACGCAGCATTATCAACGGTGACGAGCAGATGCCCGCTACCGAGGCGCAAATTGTAAAACTAGCGACCGCTGGAAAAATCAAGCGTAACACGCAAGTGTTTAGTCCGACGCGAACCAAAGGAAAGTGGTTGGAAGCCGCTTCCGTCCCGGGGCTGGTAAAGGCGATCGAAAAAGGCGAAGCCGCCAGGGCCGCTTCAAAGGCCGATGCTAAACACCAGAAAGCGATCGACAAGAAAGCTAAATCCGATGCAGCAGCCAACGCCGAGCCTAAGACGTTGGTCAAAGTTCGAGAGCAGGTGACGGATCTTTTAACCAGCGGGGAATCTGTTGAGTTCATTTGCATGCAGGCTAAGCCGGTCGCGATTAAAGCCGATGCGGTCGTCGTCACTAACAAACGGCTAATGGTCTGCCACCCTAAGATGCTTGGGCGATTTGAATTTGAAGACATGCTGTGGCGTGAATTGGGTGACGCTCACATCAAAGAAAACATCATCGGATCGACTTTCACCATGAAACACCATTCCGGCAAAGTGGTGGAGATTGGAATGCTGTCCAAACCGGATGCACGGCAGCTATATCGAATTGCTCAAGAACGCGAAGAAGAGGCTGAAGAGACCAGGCGAAAAAGAGAAATGGAAGAACGATCGGCAGGTGCAATGAACATCACCATGGCAGCACCGCAAACTTCAGCACCGCCACCAGAGCCAGCGAACGATCCAGTGGCGAGGCTTTCGAAGCTAAAACAGATGTTGGACGCCGGTCTGATAGATCAAGCCGATTTCGACAAACGCAAAGCTGAGATTTTAAGCGAACTGTGAAACACTCAATAAAAACTAGCGATCAAAAATAAATTGAATTTGCGATAGCACTTTCAACCGATATAAGGCGTGCGTAAGTCGTTTGGCTTTCCTCAACTGGGGCCAAACGTAACGAGGGTACGCTCAAGACCAGCCCGGCCTAACTAGCCGGGATGGCTCCCGCCAGGAGTTATTACCCGGCGGGTTTTTTTATGCGCAGACTCCAAGATCTTGTTGACACGTTTTCCCCGATCGCTTAGAACGGAAAACCAGTCGGGATAGTTCCCCGGCTGCTAACAGTTGAGATCAAGCATTCTTGCCGCCGCTGCGGCGTGGTGTTGGGTCTCTACCAACACAAACGATCACTTGCGTTTTAGACGCCGGAAATCCGCATTTTCTGTCTGTCAATATGCAATGATCCCAACCGGAGATCAGCATGGAGTCCTTTTGGCTGGTGGTTTTTAACACAGAAGATGAAGCGTGGGCGGTGGTCGAAACGGCTCACAACAAGACGGTGGCAGCAGCGTTTGCCGCGTCGAATCTTTCGCACGGTATTGGCGAGTACGTCAGCCTCGATTGTGTGCTTGGGCCATACAAGCGGCGAGACCAGGCTTTGCAGGAGTTCAATTTTCGCTTCGATGGCGCGACAGAGTTTTGCACAGTCGCCGCCCAACTGTTTGACAGAGTCTGTCAAGTCAATCGATTCAGTCAATTCGGTCGATTCAGTCAATTCGGTCGAAATGCTTGGCTGCGCTCTGCCACTGGTTGGTATTTTCATGCGAACGGATTAAACGTTTCATTCCCAGAAGAAAAACCGGATAAGCGTGCATGCGCTTACTTCCTGAAAATCAAACTCACCGAACCTACTGAGTTGCGTCAAATGTCGATTCATCGGCTGCTTCGGTAGCGGGCTGAAGCCCGTTGTAGTAAAAATGGTTTTGATGTTTGCCCCGTTTCCGAGCAAACCATACTGACTGAAAGTTGGCTGGAACTTTAATGCTTCGCGTATTTCGAATGACGATTTTTCTGACTATTTTTGTGGTCTTGTGCCTCAGCGCGTGTCACCTTGCTTCGCCTGCCTTTGCGCAGTCGCCAAACGAAAGCTCGGAAACTTCGTCAGACCCACCGGCATTGCAGCGTCCCGAAATTTTCAAACGTCAGCAGCGGCTTGCGCGGCAGTACGAACTGCTGGAAGAGAAGCTGTTTACTCTTTACGGATTCGAACGCGACAAAAACCCTACTCGCGCGAAGCTACTTGAAAAAGCGTTCCAGCGTTCGCAGTCTTCCGCCACCAACGACCAACTGAAAGACGTGGTTGGGCTGATCGAATCCGCCAAATTGTCCCGCGCCGAGCAGCAGCAAGAAGAAGTCTTAGAAAAACTAAAGGACTTGCTGGCGCTGCTGCAAAGCGCGGACCGCAGCAAGCGGCTCAAGGACGAAATCGAACGCTATCAGGAGTATCTGAAAGAGGTTGAAAAACTATTGCGACTTCAAAAAGGTCTGCGTGGCCAGGCCGAGGGCGGAATGGATGCTCAGCGCGTTGCCAAATCTGAATCGCAGGCTGCCGAAAGAGCCGGCAACCTCTCAGATCAAATCAAAGCCAACGAGGAAGAAGTCGAAACGGACGACAAAGATTCTTCTGCCGCCAAGGCAATCGACGAAAATTCCGATGGTGAAAATGCCGATCCATCTGATCCTTCCGAAGGGGAGGATGCGGGCGCGAAAGAAGGGAAGTCTGAATCAGAGAACGAATCGGCGCGGAAAAAATCTGATCAGCCGTCTGAAGGTAGCTCCCCTGCTCTGCCGGCCAATCCAATTCGCCAACGCATCGACGCGGCTCAGGAGCGCATGAAAGAGGCGCAGAAAAAACTTCAGGAAGCGCGGCGCGATGATGCGATCGAAGAAATGAAGCTCTCAGAAAAAGAAATCGCGCAAGCGAAAAAACAATTGGAAGAGATTCTGCGGCAGATGCGTGAAGAGGAAGTCGAGCGCACGTTGGCCAAGCTTGAGGAGCGGTTCCGGAAAATGCTCGAACGCGAAATCAAAGTGAAACAGGCCACTGAGCAGCTCGCGGCAACCGAAACGGAACAACGCTCAACTGAGTTTGATGTGCAAACTGGCAAACTGTCCACCGAACAAAATTCGATTGGAGCAGATGCCTCTCGAGCGTTACTGTTGTTGGCTGAAGATGGCTCATCGGTGGCTTTTCTTCAGACGGTAGATGAAATGCATCAAGATATGATTCAAATTGCAGCGCGCCTGTCATCGGCGAAAGTCGGCAATTTTACGATTGATCTCGAAACAGAGGTTATTGATACGCTAAACTATCTTGTCTCGTCATTAGCCGAGACGCAGCGTGAAAACGAAGAGAAAAAGGACGCGCCGCCGCAAGAAAACCCCGGCACGCCACCTCAGCCAGGCGAAGAGCCGCTGGTGGGGAAGATTGCCGAACTGAAGATGCTGCGTAGTCTACAAGATCGGATCTACCGTCGGCACCAACGTTATTCAAAGCAGTTGCAGGCCCCTGATGATCTGGTTGGCACATCCGAGGATCCAGAATTGGTCGCGGCACTTAAACGGCTGACCGCCAAACAGAAAAAACTGACTCGCATCACGCAGGAAATCGTGCAGGGAAGCAAGCAATAGAATCGGGAGAGTGATTTGGAAAAAAATGAATCAACGATTTTTGAACGCAGGGCCCGTTTCTCGATTGCATTGATTTGTTGCTTCGCCGCGTTGTTGGTATTGGGTCAGACTCCAATGGTTCAGCCGTCGGATTGCCATGGTCGCACTGTCATGCTCGGCTCCGGTGATGATTCGTCTCAGGGACTGACGCGCGACGCCTCTTGGAAAACTCCCGAAGCAAGCAAGGTGATCGATAGTTTCAGCCAATGGTTCGACACCCGACAAGAGAATAGTTCTTCGTTCGAAGATCTAGCAAGATTTCTTAATTCGGCGTTGGCGACGATCGGTCAAACAGACCGCACTGCGATCCAGACTGACTCCATCACGTCGGATTCAGCGGAGCGTTTGGATGTGGTCGTGGACGGCATCGCCTTGGTGCGTTCCGATGTTCGCCAATTGAGAGATCTGCTGCGTCAGCCGCATACCTCCCCCACAGTGCTTGTGCCGGAGTTCGATTTCGACAACGTTACAGAAAGTTCTTTCGTTGCCAACCACGCAGCACTGTATTACGGTCGTTGGTTAGCACAGCACCAATTTTATGACGAAGCGCTCGATCGTTTGGAGCAGGTGGCACTTGACGAGGTGCTCGATCCGGCTGCGTTGTTGTTTTATCGTGGACTGATGGAGCATCAGTTGCTGAAGAAGGAACAGTGCCTGACGACGGTGAGGCAACTGCTGGAAAACAAAGACTCTATTGCTCGCCGTTACGCGGTAGTCGGTCAGTTGATGATCGCGGACATCGAACCGATGAAAGCCGATTCGCTAGACGAGGTCGCTCGACTGATGAATGATGTCGGTCGTCGAACGGGGCTCAACCGCAGCGGGAAGCGCGTACGTGACCAGGAAAAAGAAGTCATCGAGAAACTTGATAAACTGATCGAAGACTTGGAGAATGAACAACAACAGCAGAAACAACAGGCCGCGTCGCGTTCGGGCCATGGCCCTACCAAACCCCTCAAGACGTCACAGATTGCTGGCGGCGCTAGTGGAGAGGTAAAGAAAAAACGGATGGACGAAGGCGGCCAATGGGGCGATCTGCCTCCTGCAGAGCGCGCTGCCGCACTGGCCGAGATGTCCAAAGACATGCCGCCGCACTACAGGGCAGTAATCGAGGAGTACTTTCGCCGCTTGGCGGATCAGAAGTAAGTAGATTCGGTTTTCAACCGAATGAAAAAGAACTTTAAGTTCGGCTATTAAGTTCGGTTAGAAACCGAACCTACGCCACTTCACGGTGCTGGGCCAAGCGACCTACCATTTGATCGCACGCATCGTTCACATCGCTGGCCAGAATGTCACGCATCGCATCGTTGTTGGCGTTGCGGCGTTTCTTACAAGAGCCGGATTGATACCATTTTTGGATAGCGATGTTCTGAGATCCAAACGCGCCAGAATCTTCGGGACGTGTGGTCCCGTACAACCCTACGCAAGGCGTTCCCACTGCGGTCGCCAAATGCATCGGGCCCGTGTCGCACCCCACAAAGAACTTCGCGCGAGCCAGCAAGCTTTGTAGTTCTGGCAAATTTGTACGGCTGGCGAGTAAGGATCCTTCTGGATTCAAACCCACAATCTCCTCTGCCATCGCCAGTTCTTCGATCCCCGCCCAAGTAACGACGGTCTTCAAACCGTGCTTGTTGAACAGATAGCTGGACACTGAGCCAAACCGCTCATTCTCCCAACGCTTCGATGCCCAACTGCCGCCCGGATTAACGACGGCGAAACGGTCCAGTGATTTTTCCTGCAACCATTGGGCGATGTTCTTATCTGCTGCGGCGTCGGTTGGTAGCTCAAACCGAATCTGTGGTTGTTCGATGCCAACTGCTGCCAGTAACTCCATCGACCGCTCGACCACATGGGTGGATTTGGGACGCACCCGAGAGTTGTTTAGCCACGGCGAAAGCTCTCGTCCCCACTGGCCTTTGGCGCCAACGCGTTTTGTGGCTCCTGACATCCAGCCCAGCATGGCACTTTTGGTCAGTCCTTGTGGATCGATGGCGATATCAAATTTCAGCGATTTGAGTTGGGTTCGAATGGCTCTCCAAGATGCGGGGGTTCCCAGCCAGCCTTTAGGGATGGAGATGATTTGGTTGATGCCCGAATGATTTTTTAACAGGTGATGAGTGGGTGATTCGACCGCCCACGCAACAAACGCGTCAGGGTGATGATCTCGAATTGCGTTGAGCATCGGGATCGTCAGCAGACAGTCGCCGATGTGGCTAAGCCTAGTAATGAGAATGCGGGGCGATTTCATACTGATATAGCGGGCTGAACGTCCGGAAATTGATCGTCCGCAGAGCATAGAAACTTGGTACCGGGCAACCAATACCGATCCCAAGCCAGATTCATGTTGCGGCAGTGTCATACACAAACCCTCGTAAAACGCCCCAAAGACATTAGACTGGAATGAGAAAATGATGCTCAATTATGATACCAAAACAGCCGCTAGCGGTTACTGGAGGCACGATTGAGCGCTCCCGCCGCCGCCCTTCAACAATGGCCATGCCGTGAAAATACAAGCCACTTTGAAAGTACGCTCCCTCTTCCAGACAGCCCTCGCGCTATTGATAGTGATCCTTATGCAAATTGCTAACGTCCAATTAACGAACGCGCAATCGGCTGATGTCTGGTTTGGGACCATGAAAGTCGGCAACGACGGTATGGATATCGGAATCTATCACTCGACACTGGGGCTTAAAGACGGTGCCCTTGCGTTGCCAAAGCTGGCGATCGCCTTGAACAGCCCGGGGTTCTTGGCGGTCAATCCGAATCCCGCCCTCAAGCAAGGCGTGATTTATGCGACCACGAAAATCGATGGCCAACACGTCATCGCCAGCCTGAAAGCTGGGGCCGATAAATCGCTAGAGTTGATGAACGCTAAACCGATTGGAGAGAACGCAGGAGGCGCCTGTCACGTTGCCGTTGACGCCACCGGAAAAATCACAGTCTCAGTGCAATACGGCTCCGGCACCGTTTCCGTTTTCTCGTTGGCTGAAGATGGATCGATCACCGAAAGAACGCAACTGATTCAACACGTTGGCGGTTCGAAAGTGGTCGGCAATCGACAGAACTCGCCGCACGCACATTACTGTGGCTTCGATGGCGGTAACCGGTATGCCTTCGTGTGTGACTTAGGACTGGATCGCGTTAAGATCTACAAAATCGATCATGAGAACAGGAAACTGGTTGAACACGGCGAAGCGGTCTGTGTACCAGGCGGAGGTCCACGCCACATGAAATTCCACCCGGGCGGCAAATACGCGTTTGTCCTGAACGAGCTGGCCATGTCGCTTTCGGTGTTCGACTACGATGCATCCAACGGCAGCATGGAGTTGAAACAAACTGTGAAAACGATCCCGGATTCTTCGCGCGACCGAGAAGTGTTCAACAGTGCTTCGGAAATTTTGGTTCATCCCGGCGGGAAGTACGTTTACTCGGCCAATCGAGGCAACGATACAATTTCTGTGTACGCATTTGACGAAGTGGCGGGAGCACTCGAAAGGATTCAGATTGAGCCCGTACGAGGTTCGTGGCCGAGGAATATTAATCTCTCGTCTGATGGCAACTGGTTAGTCGCTGCCGGCCGCGACTCCAATAGTGCGGCACCATTTAAGGTCGATCCAGACACCGGCCTGCTGACGTACGTGCGCGGGTCGAGATACGTGCCGCATCCGATTTGCGTTCTATTTACCGGCGGTGGGAAGCAGTAATGAAAGTCTCGACTGCGACCAAATTGGCGGCGACTCTGAAGCACCTAAACAAGAAAGTGGTGCTGGCCGAAAGCTGCAGCGGGGGGCGAGCTGCGGCGCTGTTAACGCTGGAACCTGGCATATCGGCTCATTTTTGTGGTTCGGCGGTTACGTATCAGGAGCCCGTGAAATCCGCGTGGCTGGGCGTTGATGCGGAACTGATTGAGGCTCACACGGCCGAATCGCCGGAGACGACGCTGGCAATGGCGATCGGCATTCTGCAACGAACAGACGACGCCGATTGGTCGGTTGCCGTTACCGGACACTTCGGGCCGGGGGCACCGCCTGAAAAAGACGGCGTCATCTTCGTGGCGACGGCTCAGCGATTAGAGCAAACCAACCAGACGCAATGGAAGCAGTTTTTGCTGACCAGTGATTCACGCAGTGATCGTCAGCTGGAAGCGGCTGAACTAACGTTAGGATTTTTGCTTCAGCAAATTTTGGAAGTCGCTTAGGATTTGTCCCGGAAAACTTCCGTCGTGGGATTCGCCAAAAGTCCAAATCGGGAAGTTGTTTCAGGATTGTGCCTCAGCGTCTACTTAGCAAGATCACCCGATCTGGAAAACGCGTTTTGCGTTCTCGGTCGTGACGCGTCCAAGTTCTTCTGGACTGATGTCGCGCACAGCCGCCAAACACGCGGCAGTGTGGACGATGTATGCCGGTTCATTCGGTCGCTTACTGCGAAGCGGATGCGGTGAGAGGTAGGGAGCGTCTGTTTCGATCAAGATCCGGTCTGCGGGGATTCCGGCCGCCACGGATCGAAGATCATCTGATTTCTTGAAGGTCACCATGCCGGCAAAACTGATGTACATTCCCAACTTTAGACAGCGCTGAGCCGATTCGAGCGAACCGGTGAAGGAATGCATGATCCCGTTGAGCGATCCGCCGATTGCCGACGACTCCAGCATCGAAACGATCTCCTGCTCGCAATCACGCATGTGGATCACTAAGGGCTTGCCCGTTTCGAATGACAGATCAATGTGTTGCTGAAACCATTGGCGTTGGGCGTCGAGTGTCGTTTTGTCCCAGTGCAGATCCAGCCCCGTTTCGCCAATCGCGACGACGGCAGGTTGTTGAGCCAGCGTTACGATTTCGTCCCAGCAACCTGCGACCTCGTCCGTATGGCAGACAGTGGGGTGAACTCCGACCGCGGCATACACACCATCGAACTGTCTAGCCAAGCCAACGCATTTTTGGCTCGTTGGTAGATCCGTACCGATCGCCGTCATCGATTGGACGTCTGCCGCGCGAGCGCGCTCAACGACCGCGCGGGCGTCACTGGAAAGCTGTTGATTGTCCAGATGAGCGTGTGTGTCGAAGAAGGGCATTTGGAATGGGGAATGCGGAAACTAGATGGGGCGATAGACGGCTGTGTCAGATGCGGAGTACCGAGTACCGAACTCCAACTTACAAGCTGCTGGACAGCTCGATCTTGATCGGTTTGGGAATTAGTGCCATATCGACAGGACGGCGTTTTTCACAGGACTCGTCACGCAAATGCCAAAACGCAATTTTCGGTTCGCCAATTTTCCAGCAGAGACAAACGTCTTTGTCGTCATAGATAGCAGGAAAGTCGACAAACGGTTTGCCCGATTCCGGAGCGACAAGGTTTAGATCTGTCAGTTCTTTGACGCACGCGTCCAAGCGATTCTGTTTTCCCTCGACGGTTGCAGCAATGGCCTTCACTTCATTCGAGTAAGGGCTCGTTTTTTCGCCAGCGTTCTCGTTTGATTTGCGACTGGATTGGCTGCGTGTAACGCTGATCGCGGCCAAACGCTCTTGCGTATCAACGATCTCGGTGTGCAATCGGAAGACGTCTTTGGCAATCGATTTGACCAGCGGCAGCATGCCGTTGGCGGAATGGAACGAGAACCGGTGATCGGTTGGTGATGGGATTTTAGTTTTGTCATTCATAGTAACACCTTGACCAAACTTTCCTTGTTCTGGTTCAGCTTGACGGTCAATTTCTCATCAGTTGGAACCGTTGTCCCATCTGCGCTGTTTGTCCGCCATTGAGCCCACTTCCGATGCGGGCTTGCAGCTTCCGACTAAATGTCTTGTTTAAAATGTTCGCGTTATGTGATCCGTCCAAGTTTATTTGTAGATTCGAATTCAGGTAGGTCGGCGGTCGAAAAACTGCCCATTGCCCTCTATTTATCGGCCCGAGGAACGGTCTGAGCCAAATATTCGGGGAAATTGTCTCTTCGCCTCGCTCGATTGCTACTGGAGCCCCCCACAATCAATACGCCCCAAAGTAATGCTTATGCCAAATTTTTTTCGCAAACGCGACGTTTTTGAAGCAAAACCTGGGAAACAACGGAATTTGCGAACTTTCGCTTAAGTCGCCGGGTCAATTGAAGGGGGACGATTTTAGGCTGCCGATGAAATCCAACGAGTCGTGGACTTCGAAAGCGAAAAAGAGGTGCGTTTTGTCCGGTTTTCTTGGAAGAAATGGCGGTCCGGATCGTTCTAGTTTTGTTGACTCTGCGGGCAACGGCCATAGATTTAAAGAGCAGCTAACAAGACGAAACGAACAAGTTCTTCAGTGAGGCACGAGAATTCAAGGAAAGGTTCTGGGCTCACCAACCGGGCTCATCTACAAAGGAATGACCAATGCTGGTTTTATCAAGAAAAAAAAATGAGAGCATCATCATCAACGACGATATTTCGATCGTCGTCGTAGAGATACGAGGGGATAAGGTTCGTTTAGGTGTCGAGGCTCCGAAAGAAGTGCCCGTTCATCGGCGCGAGGTCTATGACGCGATCAAACGATCGGTAGAAATACACAATCAGGCTGACGTAGGCGAAAATGCCGGAAGCAAGACGACCGACCCCGATGCTGCTGCCACCGAATAAATCTGACCGACAGTGAGCAGTGATCGTGAGCATCGACGGTTGCCCGTTTTTGACAATCAATGAGGCACTTTTTGAGTGTCTCTATTTTTTGCGCCATCCTCAACACGGTCATGCTTCACGCCCTCGGCTTCTTGGAGAATTGCCTCATTTGCTTCGGCCGTTCGTCGAAATGTCGAAATGTCGAAATGTCGAAATGTCGAAATGTTGAAATGTTGAAATGTTGAAATGTTGA
>CALKXO010000204.1 GCA_938003615.1 uncultured Pirellulaceae bacterium
ACAAGAATTGCCCGTTACCAAACAAGCCATGGACGAGATCAACTCACGGCTGCTGAGAAATAAGGAACTGCCAAAATACGACATTACGATCAAGCCTACGAAATCACGCGGCAGGTAAATTCTCATCTGCCGCTCGCCTAAACAATGCAAGAACCATGATGGCGACAAGCCACCAGACAACTCTCCCACCGCCAGCCTGTTTTTTAGGCGGTTCTGAATTGGATGCTTGCGAGGAAACGTCAGGACTTAGATTGTCGTCTTGATCAGACATGATAACTTCAACCTTTCACGTCATAGCGACGATTTCTGCTTGGCCTTGCCTTGCAGGATAGCTTGCACCAAACAACACTCATTTTAGAGGGTCATCATTAACTTCCAGCTGTTCTTTGGATCGTTTCATGGTAGCCGATCTCGCCAGAGATTGGAAAGTTTGCCCGTAAGGCATCCAAAGTCTGGCGACTTCGGCTACTTTAAATTTGGTAGCGAAGATATAACGTGACTGCCATTGGACTCGCGCACTTTTAATATCCTTTAATATCTTTTCCTATTCTCTTCTTTTTTTTCAGACAACGCTAAAAGCCGATCCCACTGCAACTACTTCGTCGCGATCCAAATCAAGAACGACACTGGCGCCGCAAACACCAACGAATCCAGTACGTCCAACAACCCGCCAAGTCCCGGTAGCATGCTGCCCGAATCCTTGATCTGAGCGTCGCGTTTGAGCAACGATTCCGCTAGGTCGCCTGCCATCCCCGCCAGCGTCACAACGATGCCGTAGACAATAAAGAACCACCACGGGCGATCCACCGTCATACCGAAAATCAGAGGAGCGACCGCAAAGATCACAATCGCCGCTGCGAAACATCCGCCAACAGGAGCGGCGATCGACCCCTCAAGCGTTTTGCCCGGACTGATTGAAGGTGCCATCTTCCGAGTCCCAAAACTCTTGCCCGCGAAATAGGCAAACGCGTCCGACATCTTCACCGTCGCGATCAATAAAATAACCGCCAACAACCCCAGTGAATTGCTCTGCTCGATATTGCGTATCGGCAAAATGAAACCAAACAACATCGCTAGGTATACGTAAACCATTACGCTCAAACCAATCCGACCTGCGAGCTCGCCCGGCACATTCGAACTGCCGTCGAACTTTCTGGCTTCGGCGAAAAAGCTCACCAACAGCGCCGCAATGATCCCCGCCAACGTCCAGCCGAAATAGCCTATCGGACAATCCGTCGGATAGTCTCGCCACAACGCGGGGATCGACGCGACAGCAATCATCAGCGCTGCACCGATCGCCATCACGGTGCCTGACTGGCATTTCTGTGTTTCACCGCTTTCCGATTTCCAGAGGCCGGAAAACTCGACGGCCGTCATGGCTCCCAGAATCAACGACAGACCGATCAGCACCACACCCGCGCGGCCCAGCACCTCATCGGTTGCCAACCAGAAATCCAGACGCACCAACAGGACCATCACTGTGACCAATACGGCAGCTGAAGCAAGACGACGACTGAGCAACGTGAACTCCGAGGGTGGTTTGGACTGGGCGGCGGAATGAAAGAAATAAAAACTCGTGGAAGTCGGCTACCAGCAGGTACTAGCCGGGCTCCTGATCCAGCCCCCCGAAACGTCGTCGGCGCTTGGAAAAATCGACAATCGACTGCATTAAATCGGCCTCACAGAACTCGGGCCACATTTTGTCCGTAACCCACATCTCGGCGTAGCTGATCTGCCACAGCAAATAATTACTGATCCGCATTTCCCCGGCCGTGCGAATCAACAAATCAGGATCCGTCATACCGGCAGTATAAAGCCGATCGGAAACCAACTGCTCATCAATGTTGTCGATCGCCATCGATCCCGCCTGAACCTCGCCGCAGATCCGCCGGACTGCGTCCACGATTTCAGCGCGCCCACCGTAGTTAATCGCCAAGCAAAGTGTGGTACCTGTATTTTCCGCGGTCAGCTCCAGACTAATGTCCATCTCTTTTTGGACATCGGCCGGAATCCGATCACGTGACCCGATGATCTTCAGGCGAATATTGTTCTCGATCATCGTCTGGCGTTCCTCAATCATGTACTGCGATAGCAGAAACATGAGGAACTCCAGTTCTTCTTCGGGGCGCTTCCAGTTCTCACTGGACAGACAATACAACGTCAGCTGCTCAACCCCCAACCGACAACACTCCTCAGTAACCAACCGCACCTGCGTCGCCCCTTGCTGGTGACCGCGGATACGTGGCAGGTCTTGTTGCTGCGCCCATCGGCCGTTGCCATCCATAATGATCGCAATATGACGAGGCCGCTTTTCGGGCGGTACGTTGAAAGCGCTATCAGTTTTAGATTCGATGGATGACATAAATACGATGGTTGAAAGTAGCGCTGTTTGTTGATCTGTGCAAGCCCGACGCGCAAGCGAGTGATCTCACTCCTTTTAGGTTTTGTGACGCCCCTCCCCGTCGGCGAGCCTCCGACCTTCCCGAAGGGAGGGTGACATTCCGCAATGGCCACTCTAAGCCACAAGTGTTGGACCAATGCTACGCCGGGCGCTTACTCAAATAATCCTCCAACGTCACGCCTTGGGGAACATGAATGGTCTGTGCTCGATCAGGTCCGACTGACAAAAATTCGATCGGCCGCCCAACCAATTTTTCAATCTCATGAGCGTAACTAACAGCCGCCGTCGGCAGATCATCCAAAGACCGAGCTCCAGTGACATCTTGCTGCCAACCGGGGAACGACTTGTAGATAGGCTCCACACGACGCAGTTCGTCAATGTTTCCAGGGAAGTAATCGATATCTTTTTCGTCAAGCTTATAACCGACGCAAACCTCGATCTCCTGAAGTTCGCTCAGCACGTCCACCATCGTCAACGCGATCGATGTTACGCCGCTCAGACGAGCCGTATACCTAGCCGCGACGGCATCGAACCAACCACATCGTCGGGGGCGACCGGTCGTCGTACCAAACTCCTTGCCCATTGCGCGAATGTGTTGGCCCGTTTCATTGTCCTGTTCGGTCGGAAACGGACCGCCTCCAACGCGCGTTGCGTAGGTCTTGCAAACGCCAATGATGTTGCCGATCCAGTTACCCGGGACCCCCGATCCAGTCGAAATCCCCGTCCCCGACGCATTGCTGCTGGTGACAAACGGGAACGTGCCATGGTCGATGTCCAACAGCGCTCCTTGAGCTCCCTCGAACAAGATCTTTTTGTCTTGATCGACAGCGTCCAGAAGAATGCGATTCGTGTCGTCGATCATCGGACGCAGTCGTTCGGCGTAGGCGCTGAACTGCTCAATGATTGCTTCGGCATCAGGCAGGTCAGACGCACCGCCAGAAACGGCTGACAACACCTTGCGCTTCACTTCGACAATTTTCCGCACCCGGTCGGGGAACGAAGGTTGAATCAAGTCGCCCAGACGAATCGCAAAACTACGCCCCACCTTGTCGCCGTAGCATGGACCAATCCCGCGTAGCGTTGTTCCAATGTTGTCATCGCCCGAAACCAGCTTGTTCCACATTTTGTCTTCCAACACATGCCACGGCATGACAACGTGGGCACGTTGGGAGAGCTTTAACCTTTTGGTGACATCGATGCCACGCTCTAGGAGCATGTCGATCTCTTCGAGAATCGTCGGCGGATTAATCACAACGCCGGGCGTGATGAGATTCAGCACGTTTTCGTTAATGATACCGCTGGGAATATGGTGCAGTTTGTAGACATCGTCGCCAATGACAACAGTGTGTCCGGCATTGGCTCCGCCCAAGTAGCGCACGACAAGATCTTTGCCTTCGGTCAGAAGATCTACTAACTTGCCCTTGGCTTCATCGCCCCACTGCAACCCAATTACGCACTGTCCTGGCACCCCGGACTCCTTGAAATATCAAAATGAAAGTGTCGCCAGCACTGGCCGCAAAATCGCTACATTCGTGTGCTGATCTGGCAAACTTATAAGTTTACGTTTTCAAGTGCAAAATGGTCAACCATTAACCGTGCCTCAAGCATAAAATCGGCGGGTAAAGTTCAGTTTTGGTAAGGATTATCAATCCAGACCGAATGTTTTCCCGTATACCTCTGGACCGTATCTTTATTTGGCTTCCAGCACCGTCGATAATTGTTACAGTGCTTCGGCACTAAACTCTGTTCTGTCTATAAAAGAGCGTCTTTCTATCTCACGACGTTTTTCTATCCCAAGACGTTTCTCTATCCCAAGACGTTTCTCTAACGGCGATTGATCCTGATTCCCCCAGATGACCATGTCTAACTCAAAACAACTCAAACTTCGTTCATCCGTTATCCGTTTGGCTCAATCTGCAATCGGTTGTTCAATCCTCTGCCTCATGATCGCCGCCCTTGCCCTGCCCGCGACGAGCCACGCACAGTCCAAGCAGCAAAACGGGGCTGAACAATTCCGCGGCAAGCGTCCGATGCGCGGTCAGCGACTTGTCGTACTCAACGGGCGTATTGACCAATCGATGAACGCGGAAAAATTCCATGTGAACCTGAAAACGATTAAGACGACGCTAAACCAACAAGTCCAATTGGCTCGCGCCCCTTTTCCACGTGATTGGGACAGTTACGCGCCGGAGAAAAAGGTCCAATGGATTAAGGCATTTGAAAAATCGACACGTGGTAAGGCGTTCCTAGCGAAGAATAAAAAACTGATCGACGACGCGCCAGCATTCAATCTTCGTTTCAACAAAGACGGCGAGTTCATCGTTTACGACGTGCCCCCTGGAGTCTACGGGCTTCAGGGTCGAGTTGACAAAGAGATCGGCAAAGTCAATTACGCGTTTGAAGTGTTCGCCGAAATCAAGGTCAACACGCAATTCGACGAAATCTCACTCGATCCGATTCCCGTCGTAGTCACCCCCATGCTCACCTCTGGGATGAAGGCGCCAAAGATCAACGTCTCAACTCACAACGGGAAAAGGAAACTAAGTTTCAGCAACCTGCAACAGAAGAAGGGGAAGCCCGATCCAAAATTTGTGTTCATCAATTTCTGGAGCACAAAGGACTATGTCGCCAAAGGAAAATCCGATTACCAACAGTCAGTCCAAGACGCAATGAACAAATTGGAAGCCGACGGTTACAAGGTCGGACTGTTATCGATCTGCCTTGATGAAGATCGACCTGCGGCAATCAAGCACATCATGAACAAACAATTCAAGCGCGGCCTACACGGGTTCACCAACGGTTGGGAACACGAAACGGTCGATCGTTTCGGCGTGCGTTCGACTCCATCAGGCTGGTTGCTGGATAAGGATGGCAAAATCGTGATGTCTCAGTATGAATTCTACACGCTGACGAAAATCAAAGATTCACTCGCCACGGTCATCAAGGACCGCATCGACGGCAAAGACGCCCCGACGCCAGCCGACCAAGCAAAGAAGTAAAGTAGAGTTGGCGATTTTAGGTCATGTAAGCGTAATGGCGCAAGCCATCAGGTTCTGCACCCACCGGGCCGCTCGCGCGGCCCCGCTTCAGTGTATCGCAGTTTAGGCGATTGGCAGATGAGAATTTACC
>CALKXO010000205.1 GCA_938003615.1 uncultured Pirellulaceae bacterium
TGCGCTGGACCGACGGAAATTACCTGTTTGACAGCCCAAAGCCCGACCTTCCCCTGTCGCCATCAAAAAACTCATCCAAAATTGGACCTTCCGGCAAACCGAAACTAGGTCAAGATAGGTTTACCGACAGACACTAGACTAGACGAGACACTTCATACATTACTTTTCAAGAGATGGTTGCGATGAGTAAAAAAGTAGCACTGGTCACCGGCGGCGGCCGCGGTATTGGTTTTGGGATCTGTGAGAAACTTGCCGACGATGGCTTCGACCTCGTGCTGAGTGGACGTTCGGATGTGTCAAAAGTCGCTGACGCTGTCGCCAAGCTTGAAGGTGTTGGAGCCGAGGTTCTTTATTGCTCAGGCGATGTGGTATCGGGTGAAGACCGCACCGCGATGTTGGTCGATATAAAGGAACGCTTCGGCCGACTGGATGTTTTGGTCAACAATGCCGGTGTTGCCCCAAAGGAGCGCGCTGACATCCTCGAAGCAACAGAAGAGAGCTACGAGTGGATCATGAAGATCAATTTGCAGGGACCGTATTTCCTGACACAAGCCTGTGCGAACTGGATGATCGAGCAGAAGCGCGCCGACGATTCGTTCGCGGGATGCATTATCAATGTCGGTTCCATTTCTGCGACGGTCGTTTCACCTAACCGCGGCGACTACTGCATCTCAAAAGCGGGGTTGGGCATGATGAATTCATTGTTCGCTGCACGGCTCGGTGAGTTTGCGATTCCAGTTTTTGAGATTCGACCGGGAATTATCAAAACAGACATGACCTCTGGCGTGACCGAAAAGTACGACAACTTGATCTTCAACACCGACCTGTTGGTTGAAAAGCGATGGGGGTTGCCCGAGGACATCGCGAAGCTGGCGGCTGCGATGGCGCGAGGCGATATGCCGTACGCATCGGGGCAAGTGATCTATGTGGACGGCGGACTAACGATGAACCGGTTGTAAAACCAGCTGATCGACAGAAGTTGCCCTATCGCCCAAGAGAAATGTGGTGCAAGACGAAATTAACCTCTGCGCTGATTCGGCGATTGTGCGCCACGGCCGCGCTGCATTACCCTTGGTTTCAACTTTGGCCTTGGACGAAGAGAGCGGACGTTCGCAAGCGATCAACGGGCGTTTTTCTCGCGGGCTTAAGCAAAGCCATCTGTCAAAACTGACAAGACCTATGCTCCGATGTATTGGGCGTAGATCTTTTTTGCTGTTGCCACTTCGTCAGTTCCCGAGATGATCGCGCGGCCATCTGTAAATACGGTGACCGTGAATTCGTCAACAAAGAATCTGAGCAGGAACTTGTTGGTTTCTACCCGCCCTGCCCTTTCGAGTCGCACCGCTAATTCTGGTAGCGACAATGCTGATTTTTGTTGTGGATTGATCTGAACGGCGTTGCGTCCACAAAGAACCGCTGATTGGCTTTCGCGATTGCCGTTAAGCCATTGGAAATTTTTTTGCGTGCACGTTGGGCAGTCGATGCTTGTTCGTAGGCGGCTCATGTCGAGCTGCCGGAACTCGTTGGTCCACATCTCAAACACATTCAGGTTCCGGTTCACGGCGGAACGGTTGCCGGAAAGAATCTTCAAGGCCTCCATGACTTGGAACGATCCGATCACATTAATGATCGGTGCCAGAATGCCAAAGGAATCGCAGGTCGCCGTGGTGCCCGGCGCCGGGGGGCCGTCCATCATCAGACAATTCAAGCACGCCGTTTCCCCGGGCAGGATCACCATTGCCTGACCGTCCGCACCGAGGCAACCACCATAGATCCAAGGGACGTCCCATTTAACTGAGGCGTCATTGATCAGAAAGCGGATCTCGAAATTGTCGCTGCCGTCGAGAATTAGATCAACACCATCGGCCAACGAAGCAATGTTGCTCGAATCGACGTCCATCACAAACGGTTCGAGTTTGACGTTGGAATTTATCTTCCCCAGTCGGTTGGCCGCCGCGATGGACTTCGGAAGCCCGTTGGCGACGTCTTCTTCGTCAAACAGCGTCTGACGCTGGAGGTTACTCAGCTCTAGAAAGTCACGGTCAACCAGGCGTAGAGTGCCTACACCTGCACGGACCAAAGAATCGGCGATGACAGAGCCGAGTGCTCCGCAGCCAATCAGTAGCACCGTCGAGTCACCAATTTTTTGCTGGCCTTCTTCGCCAATGTGCGGGAACCGCATCTGGCGGGAGTAGCGGTCACGCTGATTGGCATCTTGAGAATTTGAGTCTGTCATACTGCCAATCATACCAGCAATTGTTTGGGTTTCCATCAGTCGCCGTTTCTCTCTGAGAAACGTGTCCAGCGAGTTCCCTTTGGAGATTTTATTAGTAGCGGTATCTCTCCGAGAGACTGGGCGCGCGGCATCTCTCTCGCAGAGAGAGACCTGCTAATCGAGTGAATAACCAAATGCGATTGAGCTTCAGCCACTAAAATTCCCCAAGAACCTTTTTCAAATATTGCCCCGTCACAGACGCTTCGCACTGGACGATTTGTTCGGGCGTGCCAGCGACAACGACTTCTCCTCCAGCGTCACCTCCAGCGGGGCCAAGGTCAATGACGTAGTCCGCGTTTTTGATCAACTGAAGATTGTGCTCGATCGCGATCATCGAATGGCCGGCGTTAATCAACGTGTCAAAGCAGTCAATCAGTCGGTTGATGTCTTTCATGTGCAGGCCTGTGGTGGGTTCGTCCATTACAAACAGCACGCGTTCTTTACTCGACGCATTCAGATACAGGGCCAACTTCAGTCGTTGAGCTTCTCCCGAAGAGAGTGTCGTGGCAGGTTGGCCGAGTCGAATGTACTCCAGTCCAACATCGATGAGAGATTTGAGCTTCGTCTGAACCTTCGGTTGCCCACGGAAAAACAGGAACGCCTCACGCACCGTCATCTCAAGTACTTCGGCGATAGTTTTGTCTCGGTAGCGGACCGCCAGAACTTCCTTGCGATAACGCGTTCCGGCACATTGATCGCATTGAATATGAATGTCGGCAAGAAATTGCATGTCGATTTTCTGGAGCCCCTCGCCGTTACATTTCTGACAACGCCCGCCGTTAACGTTGAAGCTGAAATGAGATGCCGTCAGGTTATGAGTGGTGGCGTCTATCGTTTCCGCGAATGCTTTGCGAATGTCATCAAACGCTTTGACATAGGTTACAGGGTTGGAGCGCCCCGTTCTGCCGATTGGGCTTTGGTCTACGACGACCACTGCGCTGATCGGACTATCGCCAAACAGGTCGTCAAAAGGCAGCGTTCCGTCGATCGGGCTTCCTTTACGTTTGGAGACCGCACCGACGAGCGTGTCGAGCAACAGTGAACTTTTGCCACTGCCGCTCACACCCGTCAGCATGCTCAAACACCCTAGCGGGAATTCGACGTCTATGTTTTTTAGATTGTTACCGGAGGCGTTCAAGAGTCTGAGCATCGATTTTGGTGGACGACGTTGGTCACTGCGACAAGCGACACCCGCTCGGCCAGCCAAGTACTCGCCGGTTAAGCTTGATTTAGGTTCGATTAGTTGTTCGGGCGTACCGTCAAAAACAATTTGCCCTCCTTGGGCGCCAGCACCGGGACCAATTTCGATGACGCGATGAGCTGCTTGGATCAGCTGCGGATTGTGATCGACCACGACCAAGGTATTGCCACGGCGGTGCAATCGCTCAAGGCAGCCAGCCAGCTTTTCGATCTCGTGTTGGTGTAGGCCAAGCGCAGGTTCGTCCAGCACGTACAGCATGTTCACTAAAGTCGATGCTAGGACGGAGGTCAGTCGGATCCGTTGGCGCTCGCCACTGCTAAGTGTGTCGACGGGGCGGTCAAGCGACAGATAGCCGAGGCCGACTTGATTGAGGAAATCCAATCGATCTTCTATTCGTCGGCGCAGTGTGAGGGTGGTGGCCAACTGCATGTCGGTCAGCGCAAGATTGGCGATCCGTTCTTGTGCTTCGGTGACCCCTAATTCGTACCACTGATTGCTGGTCAAGCCACCAAGAAGGAACGAGTTGGAAGTGGTTCCGCCGAACTGAAAAATGGCTGGACGCGGCTCGGGGAATTGATGGTCACAAGAGGAGCAGGCCAGTGATTGGCGAAACGTTTGGCTGCGCCATGATGAGCCGTCGATGACGCTGTGGGGCGTCGACGCTGTATCCCGATTCGCATCGGGCACTTGCGAAAGAACCGTGACGGCACCCAGCCCAAAGTAGAGTGCCGTTTCGATGGATTCGCCAAGCCGCGTGTTGTTGGTGGTGCCGGCGGTGACACGATCGACGACGACCAAAATAGGGTGTGCGGTTAAATCCTCCGGGTTTGATTCGTCCTTGAGATTCGATATTTCAACGGTCCGTCGCTGGTTTGGTGATCCAATGACAATGCGGATAAACCCAGACTGGAGGGATTGTTGAAGCAGTGTGGCCAAGTCGTCATTGCCAGAAAGCTGAAAGCAAATTTGGGCGCGCGTTCCGGGCGGCATGTTTTGGACAGACCAAGCAATAGTGTCTCTTGATTGACGTTCGGCCGGCTGTGCGCAGGATGGGCATACCGCCGTGGCTACCTTCGAAAACAACAGACTTACAAGTGGCGTCAGTTCTGCAACCGATGCGACTGAGTCTTTAGAGGAGCTGGACTTGGTTGGCTGGATCGCTAACGATGGAGGCAGACCTTCGATCGCGTCGGCATCGGGTGCGGCCATCTGTTGGATGAACTGTCTTGTCTTGGGAGAGAGGCATTCGACGTACCGGCGCTGCCCCTCGGCGTAAAGCGTGTCGAAAGCGAGCGATGATTTGCCGCTACCGCTAAGTCCGCAGATCGATAGCCACTGGTTCTGTTGAATCTCAAGACAGACGTTCTTGAGGTTGTTGGATCGCACGTTGGTCAGGCGGATAAGGCTGGGGGAGAGCATAGGCAGCGGTGCGATTAGTAAACTGTTTCGCGTTGATGTGGCAATGGACGATATGTAATGGACGATAAGCTAAGCTGTCGCATCTGTTAATGCCAAAGGAAAAAACTTTAAGAAGGGTGTTTTTTGATTGTATTGCCGTCAAAACGTGGGACACTGAAAGGAAGCAGATGGATACCGAATGGGTAAACAATTTTTTTTGATGTCTTTGGCTTGAAAATTGGACGTGAGAAACGTCGTGGACAATCAATTTCTCCTTACTGGATCACAAATATGAAAAAACTACTGGTGTTCTCTTTGTTGTTGCTGGCCTCCAGCGTGTTTGCGTCCACGGCCACTGCGCAACGTGGCGGTCCTCCGGGCGGTGGCCCCGGTGGCGGACGAGGATTTGGTGGTTCTGGTGGCGGTGGTCCTGGTGGCGGTGGTCCTGGGGGCGGCGGAGGACGAATGATGGCCATGATGCCGGTTTTGAAAGCGCTCGACGCCGATGGCGATGGTGAACTTTCATCTTCTGAAATTGATAACGCAGTCACAGCATTACGGTCGCTTGATGCTGACAAAAGCGGCAGCTTGTCGTCTTCGGAAATGATGCCCGATTGGGGGAGCATGAGAGGAGGACGCGGTGGAGAAGGCCGACGCGGCGGACCTGGTGGTGGAGAAGGCCGACGCGGTGGACCTGGTGGTGAAGGTCGCGGTGGCAACCGTGATGGCGGCTCATTTGCTGACAGAATGTTAGAAAACGATGCTGATGGCGACGGAAAAGTCAGCAAGGCGGAAGCACCAGAACGCATGCAAGGGTTCTTCGACAATCTCGACGGCGATGGTGACGGTTACGTGACCAAGGAAGAAATGGAAGCCATGTCAAAACGCTGGCGAGGCGGCGGTGGAGATGTCAAAGCTCCTAAACGTCCCGGAGCTGCCAAATAGACTTTGGGTTGATAGAAACGAGTTGGTGGGTCGTCGCGACGATGTCGCTTGACCCACCCTACAAAAAGATTGACGATTCAAAGCTAACGTAGGGTGGGTCGATTGGATTCCGTGTCAGCGGAATTCAGACCCACCAACCTCTTTTTCCGGAGTCGTCAACGGTTACCAAAATATTAACAATCACTCATGAAGGATCCTGCCATGACGCATCCCATCTCAAAAGAAATGTCGCGTAAATTTAGGTGCGTCGGCATGTTTACGTTGTTTGTTGCTGTTTCAGTCTTGGAAACCGGTAACGCAGCGGCCGAAGACTGGCTGCGATTTCGAGGCACAACCGGTAGCGGAGTGGCGTCAGAAGGGACTGCTGTTCCTACGAAATTCTCCTCAACTGAAAACGTTAAATGGAAAGAAGCAATTCCCGGTGCGGGGGCGTCGTCGCCGATCATCGTTGGTGACAAAGTGATTCTGACTTGCTACACCGGTTACGGGCAAGATCGCGATGAAATTGGCGAGATGGACCAACTGAAGCGGCACGTTCTGTGTTACTCAAAATCCGATGGCAGCAAACTTTGGCAGAAAGACTTCGAGCCCCATCTTCCTGAAGACCCGTTCAAAGGAATGGGGGTTCCCGAACACGGCTACGCCAGCAGCACTCCAGCATCCGACGGAACAAACGTTTACGTGTTCTTCGGTAAGTCCGGAGTTATTGCATTGGACTTAGAAGGTAACGAACTGTGGCGAGCGGATGTTGGCACCGGCAGTGGTCGCATGAAGTGGGGATCAGGTGCCAGTCCAGTGCTTGCCGGCGACACTGTCGTGATTAACGCAACTGATGAAGCGAACGCTGTCGTCGGCCTGGACAAAAACACAGGCAAGGAACTGTGGCGAAATGAAGGCATTTCGAATGTATGGGGCACGCCATTAGCCGTTGGGTCGGGGGATGATCAGAGCGTCGTGATTTCGGTTCCCAAAGAAGTTTGGGCGATGGATCCTGCCACGGGTAAATTGGATTGGTACGCCACCAATGGCGTCGCCGACAGTTCGGTATCCTCCAGCCCTGTTCTCGATGGGGACAATGTGATTTGCATGGGCGGACGATCGGGAACTGGCGTTGCATTGAAATTGGGGGGCAGCAAGGGCGCTGACGTGACCGAAACACACACGGCGTGGAAGGGCAAGGCTGTTGCACGAATTATGACACCGGTCGTTTATAACGGTCTCATGTTTGGCATCTCTCGCGGCGTGGTGACTTGTGCAGACGCCGCGACAGGCAAAGAAATCTACAAAGAACGATTGCCCAGTGATGCTTTGGGCGGCGGTGGTGGCCGACGAGGCCCAAGCAGCGACTATTCGTCACCTGTTGTTTCGGGCGGAAACGTATTTCAGGTTCTCAAAGACGGCACTTGCCTCGTCATTGCCGCCAAGCGTGAATTCGAATTAGTGGCGGTGAACAAGTTTGAAGATGACGGGACTGAGTTTAATTCGACTCCATCGTTCTCCGACAATCAGATGTTCATTCGTTCGAACAAGTTTTTGTATTGCATCGGTGAATAGAGTGCCCATGTTGAGTTGATAGTTGAATCCAGATGTTTCCAAGATTCAGTACGTTGAAGCGAACACCCGGTAAGAAAGTCTTTCCGGGTTTTTTCGTGAGGTGAAATGCTCAAACTTAATCAGGTCGGCCGCAATTTTTCAACTGATATTGCTAGTCCACTTGTCCATTGGAAGATTGCCTGCTGAATCGACCGCGGAGTTCCACCAACGCATCGATCTGATTTGGACTGGGCCAGTTTTTCTCTGCGGTGGACTTGTTCATCTCTATAGCAGCACTTGGCTGCAGGTTGCGAGATTTAGCAAACGCCCGATTTCGCTGTTCAGGTGGTGGCGGTTGCATCTAAGCAATGCTGTGTTCGTGGTCGGCACATCTTCCTTGGCTTTTCTGCCGGGGATGGCGATCATCTGGTTGCTGTACGGAATGGAATATCCTTGGATGACGTTCGCCACGGGGACATTGTTCCTTGGCCTTCTCACCGTCTCTGTTTGGATGATCGGCGCGTCGGTGTTGGCGATAACTCATCTTTGGTTTTTGTTACCGGCATGGGTGCGCTGGTTTCACAGCGATCGTGGCGAAGTACTCTTGATACTTGTTTTTTTCGTAGCGCTCTTCTCGGTTGCGGGCATCGCCGAAATTATCGAACTGAGCATTACAAAGTCAATGATTGCGGCGATACTGGTTGGCCCACCAATGCTTGCAATTCTCACAATGGCGTACGTTCACGTTCTCACTGAGAAATTAGGGGACGATCAGTTGGTGGCAAAAAAGTGACGGAGTTTAGCGTCGCGATGGAACTGCGATGAGACAGTGATGGAATAGTGATGGACTACGATCGCTTACCCCAAAGGTTCTTCCCAGAACTTAGTGGCACGAAGTTCTTGTTGAATTAGCCATTTCAAATG
>CALKXO010000206.1 GCA_938003615.1 uncultured Pirellulaceae bacterium
TGATTTCCGCTGTCGCGAAACTCGAGCGCCCCACCCTACTGGATGCTCGGTAAGCACCAATCTGATGGGTGCACCTAGAAACATGGAACAATACATGCGCAAGCCCAAACTCCAAAGATACCGGATTTTTAACACCCTAGCCCGCGCCGTAATGCTTTTCTCTGAATTGCCCGGTTTGAAAAACTGATTTGCCCTGTCTCAAAGCAGGCTTTCGAATCTCGGTTGAGATCGACTACGAGAGATCGAGCCCTGAAAACCGTATCCCCGGCTTCGTTTCTTTATGCCAATTCACTATTTTATTGGTAATTGATCCGCCGATAGTCCAAGATATAGTTATGGTGCCTCTGGTGATCCCGCCAACCGCTTCCGGGCTCAACCGGCATTTCTCTCTAATCAACATTTCTCTCTAATCAACATTTAACCACTCATTCACTCAAAACCAGTAATTCACCTACTCGAACTCGTGAATAGAACGGCAAATTATGGCTGTAGATACGTTTGTAAAGATTCTTGTCAAACACAAAATCATCACCAAAGAGCAGTTCAACGACGCTGATCAGCTAGCCAGAAAGAACAATCGGACGGTCGCTGAAGCGCTCGTGGAGCTAGACTATGCCTCCGAACAAGACGTCATGAAAGCCATCGCCGCCGCCAACGGCATGGAATATGTGAACCTGAAAAAAGTCGAAATTCCGACCACGGCTGTCGAATTGATGCCCGAATCGACCGCGCGCGAGAATACCGTTCTTCCGTTGGAAATGGACGGCGACACGCTAAAAGTCGTGATGAGCGAACCGGGAGACGTCGAAACGGTCGACAACCTTAAGTTCATCCTGAACAGGAACGTCAAAGTGGTGTTGGCCACGCGCTCGAGTATTATTGCCGCCATTAGTAACGTTTACGGCCAAATCGAGGGTGAATCGGCTGACTCCATGCTCCAGGAATTCACCGATACCAAAATTGACTTTACCGAAACCGTCGACGACGAAAATGCTGACGGCGACGAGGACAGCGACGAAAACAGCGCTCCCATTGTCCGGCTGGTCAAAATGATGATCACCGAAGCCGTGCAATTAAGGGCCTCCGATATCCACGTCGAACCCTTCGAAGACCGAGTCAGAATTCGCTACCGAATCGACGGCGTATTACGAGAACGAGACCGTTTGCCGCGTCGTCAGTTGGGAGCGATTATTTCCCGTGTCAAAATTCTGGCCAGTATCGACATCGCTGAAAGACGACGCCCGCAAGATGGACGGATCAAAGTCAACGTTGGCGAGAAGGAGCTGGATTTGCGCGTTAGCATCATCCCGACCAATAACGGCCAATCGGCCGTTTTACGACTTCTAGATAAAGACAATATTAAGGTCGGCGTCCGGCAACTGGGATTCTCGGAACACACCTTCCAGAAGTTCCAAAATCTAATCAAGCGCCCAAACGGCATTATCTTGGTCACCGGCCCAACTGGATCCGGCAAGACCACGACCCTCTACGCTGCCCTCAATAGCCTTAATCGACCCGACCGGAAAATTATCACCGCCGAAGATCCCGTCGAGTACTACCTGCCAGGAATCAACCAAGTCGAAGTCCGGCACAACATCGGATTGGACTTTGCCAGGATTATCAGGGCCATGCTACGCCAAGCACCGAATGTGATTCTGGTCGGTGAAATGCGTGATGCGGAGACTGCTTCCATGGGAATTCAGGCCAGTCTGACTGGACACTTGGTTTTTAGTACTCTGCATACGAACGATGCGCCCACTGCTATTACACGAATGGTGGATATGGGCGTACCCGGATACTTGGTCGCAAGCTCGGTTGTGGCGATCTTGGCCCAGCGACTTGTGCGGACGATTTGCAAGAAATGTCGCACCAAATTCACCCCCACGGAAGCGGTGTTGAAAGATTCGGGGTTGTCTCAGGAACAGATTGCTCGGGCGAAGTTCATGCGTGGCAAGGGGTGTAATCATTGCGGTAACACCGGTTTCCGCGGTCGTATGGGGATCCACGAGATATTGATGATTGACGCCAAAGTTCGTGAGATGATTTTTTCTAATACGCCGGTGAACGAGATCCGGGAGTACGCGATGGCTAACGGAATGGTGACGCTTTACGGCGATGGCTTGGAGAAAGTCATCGATGGATTCACCACGATCGACGAAATCTACCGTGTTGCCAAGCGCACGGAGCAGGATGCGTCAGAAGAAGCGATCCCAATGTAAAGCGGTTGGTTTAACGCGATTTAGCCGAGATTTCCCCACGATTCGGCCCAACGGCGGCCCAACGGCGGTTCAACGAGCGGAGAAATCCGCCTCTTCTCATCGGTTTTGGCCATTCTTCCCTCCCCAATTGCCCCCAAACGAGGGTCCATTAGGCCCGTTTAAGCCTCTTTCGCTCCCTTTTTTGGGAAAATGGTGGACCTGAGCCCCTTTGCCCCCAATAATGCATTGGTTCAAGAAGGGCGGAATAAGCAAGATGCCCCTTGAGGTTGATGCCCATTGAGGTTGATGCCCATTGAGGTTGCTGCCCCTTGAGGTTGCTGACCGGTCGCCAGCTAATTTGCTGGCTTCAATCGGGGGCAATCGGCTTCAATCCGCCTTCAACAAACCACCCGCCTTAATCTCTCCTCATTACCTCTTCCAACAAAATGAGAGCTTGGGTTACTGGCTTCTTTGATGTTTTCAAAGTGCCTTACCCATATTACCAGCTCTTATAAGCGCTAAAAAACCAAAGGCCCCCGTATTGTAGATCACGATGGATCATCAATCGCAGGGCTCCGATGTAGTGTTCAAAGTCCCATTTTCAATGCCAGCATCCCCACAGAGGGGCTCAAGCGACACGGCAGCTGACGATGGCTCGCTCGGCAAACGAATTGCCGGGAGATTTGATCACTTAGATTTTATAGGAAAATTATGGCAACGGTCTTAATCGACAAACTTTTGGAAGCATGCGTTAAACAGGGCGCTAGTGATATTCATATTACCACTGGCCAACCCCCCGTGTTTCGTTTGCACGGACGTTTGCGACGACTTGAAACCAAGGATCTTGAGGCTGACGACACCGTGGCGCTGATGAAAAGCATCACGCCGGAACGTTGTCAGCGCGAGCTTCAAGAAATGGGAAGTGCTGACTTTGGATTTGCTTACGGCGAAGCGGCTCGTTTTCGCGTCTCGGTATTCAAGCAACGTGGCCACATTGCGATGGTGTTGCGGCAGATTCCAAACGAAATGCTTCCCCCGGAAGTCCTTGGCGTACCGGACGTATTCACCAAACTAATTATGCGACCG
Organism: uncultured Pirellulaceae bacterium; assembly: GCA_938003615.1. Lineage (GTDB taxonomy): Bacteria > Planctomycetota > Planctomycetia > Pirellulales > Pirellulaceae > Mariniblastus. The sequence continues at coordinate 3,285 of CALKXO010000206.1, forward strand.
CGCGGGTTGATCCTTGTCACGGGGCCGACCGGATCGGGGAAAAGTACAACATTAGCCTCGCTGGTGAACTTCATCAACGAGCGCGTGGATCATCACATCATCACGATTGAAGATCCGATTGAGTTTTATCACTATCACAAAAAGTCCACCGTTAACCAAAGGGAGGTTGGAGTCGATGTGCCTAGCTTCTCCGAAGCGATTCGGCGGGCGTTGCGGCAGGATCCGGATGTGATTCTGGTCGGCGAGCTTCGTGACCTCGAGACAATCGAGGCGGCGATTTCGGCCGCAGAAACAGGTCACGTGGTTTTCGGAACCCTGCACACCAACAGTGCACAGGGAACAGTCAACCGTGTGATCGATGCGTTTCCAGGAAACCTGCAGGATCAAATCAGAACCCAGTTGTCGACGTCGCTGATTGGCGTTTTGGCCCAGACGCTGCTACCGCGCGTCGGGGGTGGGCGCGTGGCCGCTTTTGAGTCGCTGGTAGTGACACCTGGAATCTCCAACCTGATTCGCGAAAACAAAACGTTCCGGATCAACTCGGCGATTCAAACGGGTGCCAAATTCGGCATGATGTTGATGGACGATTGTCTGTTCGACCACTGGGCAAACGATCGAATCGAAATGGAAGACGCCCTCGGGAAAGCTCAGCAACCCGATATTTTGGCCAAACGAATCGCGGCCAAGCGGCGTCAGGAAGACGACGAACTTGAATTGGACGAAGACGACTTAGATGAAGACGATGATTAGGAATTAGGAATTAGGAATTAGGAATTAGGAATTAGGAATTAGGAATTAGGAATTAGGAATTGAAAACCTGGCGCGTCAGCGATTAACTGCCACCCTCCCCTTGGGAGGGGCGGAGGCTCACCGACGGGGAGGGCCGAAAGTGGGATAGGCTTCCAGCCTGTCATTGCAAACCTAACCCGACACGCAAGCAAGTGGCCCACACCGAACACTCACACCTCACACCGAACACTCACACCTCACACCGAACACTCATAACGAACACCTCACACCGAACACTCACACCTCACACTCACACCTCACACTCACACCTCACACTCACCCGAACACCTCACACCGAACACTCACACACACCCCTTACTAGAGAA
>CALKXO010000207.1 GCA_938003615.1 uncultured Pirellulaceae bacterium
AAAAAGAAGAAGAAAAAAGTTGCTAAGAAGAAGGCCAAGAAAAAAGTTGCTAAGAAGAAGGCCAAGAAAAAAGTAGCCAAGAAAAAGGCTAAGAAGAAGGCCAAGAAAAAAGTAGCCAAGAAGAAGGCTAAGAAGAAGGTAGCCAAGAAAAAAGTAGCAAAGAAAAAAGTAGCAAAGAAAAAAGTAGCCAAGAAAAAGGCTAAGAAGAAGACCAAGAAAAGAGTCGCCAAGAAGAAGAAGTAGTCTGGCGTAGGTTTTCAATTCGAAACAACGAGAAAGGGTCGCTTTAAGCGGCCCTAAATTTTTGCGCGGTAGGATTGTCGAGAGTCTCTGCAGCAAACAATCCTGACAATGAAATACAGGTCGATTCACGAAGCCACATTTCCGGGCTTCGGCCAGTCAGTGCATTTTGTGCATCGCAGGGCCATCAGTACGTTGGGTGTACTACTTGTGAATAAACGCAAGAAAGACATCTGATGACTTCGTCATTGCCCGTAGCGTGGCCGTTCCCTGACGCATCGCAGTGTCAAGTGTTTGATCGCTGAGAGCACCTGTAGCATTGAAGAGACCAACGATTTGTTTGATCTGCGGATCCGCCTTCAAAAAATCCAACCCAGCCTGCTCGAGTTCGTTCCGATTTGAACTTTCAGAGGCCGTGAAAATTGCTTGCCATTTTCCCGGAGTGATTTCGGCAAAGAAGTACTCATCGACCTGCGCGATTGGGTTGCCATGTTTTGTGTGAGACGAGTCACTCGCACCGCGCGGTGGTCAGATCTTTCAGCTTCAGCAAGTGCTGATTTCGCCCACGTAAATTCTTCTTCGGGCTGACTGGGGTGTTCGCCCGCGCGTTTCCGACGACGCGCTAAATGGTTTCGATCGAGGGGAATCAACGGTCGTTGAATTGGTCATGTGCCTGTCTCCGCAAACTCAATCAGAAAGAAAAGAACTCTGGAAACCCAATTGGCTTCATCCTCACTTTTCTTCAAACGGACAAACAGAATTGCGATTCAATCAAGTTTGCGATTCGAACTTAAAGAGGCTGCGTTAGACTATAGTAATCTTTGTTAGGCAGGGAAATGAAAGTTGAAAAACGCAACCATCATCTGCCTTGGGTGTAGTTTGCAAGAAGCGACGAATACCTCAGCCGGTATTAAGGAATATGTATGGACGAAATCACAGCTTGGCACGAAGCGGGGCACGCCGTGGTCGCGGTGTTGTCTGGGGGCGTGGTGGATACCGTAACGGTCGAGGTGTCTGATGCCTCCGCTGCGGGTGCGACAGGCGTGTTTTGGAGAAATGCTTCTAATACACGAGCGCAGTGCGTTAATGACATTCATGTCGCTCTAGCCGGTCCGATTGCCGAAATGATATTCGTTGGCGACTATGACTACCTTCGGATCAAACAAGAGCATGCAGTCGACTGGGAAGTCGTCGCGGCGGCAGTAGAACGAATGGGCCTCGACGCAGTCGCAGCGCAGAAACTTCTCACTTCGATTGCGACAAATCTCTATCAGCGTTTGCGGGAAGATGCCGTATGGTGCGCAGTCGCCGATGTCGCAGAGCGATTGGAGCTTGATGGAACGATCGACGGCGACACCGTCAATGATTTGGCCGGGTTTTGGTTGCGACAGATTTAGCGCGATTGCCGTGGTCTAAACTAAGGCGACTGCGATGGGCCCGCCACTCGAATGCGACTCGAACGCGATACGTCGATCTTTCGGCGCGAACCTAAACAAGCACAAGCCAGTGAATACGGAAAAAAGTGAATACGCGAACGAGTGAACGTGCGATGGAATTCACTCGATGGTGATTTAGGATTGTGCTGATAGAGCAATTCTCGGTTCAATTTAGAAAATCCCTCCACTATCCAAGCACTGGCAGTTGAACCTGAACGGGATTGGCTTTTGCATTGGCCGTTAAGGTTTTGACCAACTCATGGGCGATCGAGTCCAAGTACGGCGCGATGTCTGGATCGTTAAAGTTATCACCCATCTTGCCCGCATCTCCACGTTCGCGCAATTGAATGTTGATCGGAATCTCACCGAGGAACGCAATCTTGTCTTGCTCGGCGTATTCTTTAGCGCCGCCCTTACCAAAAATATCATAGCTTTTCCCATTGTCTGGGCAGATAAAGCTGCTCATGTTCTCGATCAATCCAAGGACAGGAATCTTGACCTTGCGGAACATGCCTACCGCTTTAATCGCGTCAATTAGCGCCACTTCCTGAGGCGTACAGACGATCACCGCTCCAGTCAGCGGAAGCAACTGAGAAAGGCTCAGGGCGATGTCTCCAGTTCCGGGCGGCATGTCGATGATTAAGTAGTCCAGTTCACCCCAGTCGGTATCGCGCACAAACGTCGTCACGGCCGAATGTAGCATCGGTCCCCGCCAAATCACGGCCTCTCCGGGAGGAATCATAAACCCGATGCTCATCAATGGGATTCCTTCTGCTATCAGCGGAACGATCTTACCGTCGACCTTGGTGACTTGTCCGCGTGTTCCGGTTAGATGTGGGAGGCTGGGGCCGTAGACGTCGGCATCCAAAAGTCCGACTGAGCACCCTGCCCTTTTGAGACCTATCGCAAGACTAGTGGCGGCAGTACTTTTGCCAACGCCGCCCTTGCCTGCGGCAACCGCGATGACGGCCTTTGCTTTCAAACCAACCTGCCCCAATGGCGTGGCTGGACGACTGTGATCGACAATCTCGACCGTGATGGTGGCATCAGGAAAATCGCTCTTCAGATGGTCATTCACTTCTTTGGCAAAGCTGTCCTTGATGGGCATCGCAAACGAAGTCAAACCGATTTTGGCGGTGATGTTGACGTCCTCGACAACGACTTCCTTGATTTGTTTCTTCAACGCACGACCCGTTTCAGGGTCTTGGATTTTTTCAAGTGACTTTTGAACTTGTTCTTGAGTAAACGCAGACATGGTTTTACTTTATGTTTTTGGGGGGGGAAATTTGAGTTAATTGATTCGAAAACTGGTGTTGAGCTACGATCGCCACGGGAGAGCTGATTCGATCTGTTGCTCGAGTGTAAGTTTGTGCTCTGGCGCCCGATCATTGTGACGACTGATCATTGCGTGTAACCGCGTCGTGTCGGAGATCGCAACGACAACGTCGGCAACGCCAAGGGCGCGTAGACGCTCGGCATGTGCTGAATGTTGAATGCTGGCCAACACAAATACTTGACGACGTTGTTCTAGGACCAACCGTAACCATTTCATCGCGGCTCCTTCGCCAGTTGCGGCGAATTCTACGATAACAGCCGAATCGAGATAGTCATCAGCTTCCGCCAGAAGGTCGTTTTCGTCCAGTGCCCAAATCAGCATTGAAGCCGGGAACTCTCTTTCTATTGCCGCCTGCCACGCTTTGGAACTCGCCAGCACAATCACAGGAAGGACAGCACGGTTCATTGGATTGTCTCCTGATTGTCCGTCCCGCCGACGCCAGCGACGTCATCGACTGGCTGGAATTCAATTTCGGCGTCACTGTTGGTTGGTGGTCGCCCTGTTTTGGCTGCGGCAGCTTCGGCGTCGAGTCCTAAGTGTTGAATTCGGCGGAGCAGTTTGGCTCTGTTCATCCCCAGCAGTTTGGCCGTCTGAGTCTTATTTCCTTTGGCGCTCCTGATGGCCCGACTAATTAATTCGGCCTCAATCTTTTCCAGATACTGATCCAGATCGATTTGTAGGTCCTTCTTTTGGCCTACGCGCAGCGCCTTGACGGCATGGTGGAAGCTTTCGGGCAGGTCTGACTTGGTCACGACGGCTGTCGAACAAATACTAGAGGCTTGCTTCACTACCGAACGAAGCTCCTGAAGGTTCCCCGGCCAGTGATACTCCGTTAGCATTTCGATTGCCACATCGTCGAACCGGCCGATTTGCTGCTGCCGGCCGTCATTGTTCTGTTCTAAAAAATACTGGGCCAGCAACGGGATGTCGGAACTGCGTTCTTGTAACGACACCGTGTCAATCACAAGCGTGCTGATCCGCCAGGCCAGCCCTTGGTGGAATGTGCCATCAGTGGCGGCTTGAATCAGGTCCGCTTCCGACGTAGCGATGACTCTGACGTCTGAGCGTGAATCGGTGAGCGCCGACCAAAGTTCCGTTTGTGCCTCAGCACTCAATTGATCAGCATCCAGCAAGATTAGCCATGCAATTGGCAAGTGGCGTCCCCCTGCCCTGCCCCGACTCTCAGATTGATTTTCTTTTGCAAAATCTATTGCTTGGCGAACGGATGACCGGACCAGTTGAGCGTCGGCGAGCGTCCCTTGGAGGACAGCAGCAAGGCTCGGCCCTAGTTTTCGATCTGCGTCCGTGCCGATTAAAGAAGCCTGAGAGCGTCTTTGGTGAATGGTACGAGCCAGATGTTGCCGTCCGCTGCCGGGGGGGCCGACGATGGTCATTTCTAACGCGTTGCCTCCTGCGGCGACGACCTGTTTCCGCAACCGTACGGCAAACTCACTGTTGCCAATGAGGCTGTCAAGATGAAAACGCTGCTGCAGCTGTTGTTGAAGCTTGCCTAGCGTGAGGTGCAGGTACTGCGCGTTATAGGCTTCGGCCGCGTTGGCCGCATTGCCAATACGCTCTTTCGCGGCAACGATACCAATCACAAATTCCGCGTTGTCTGGATCATCGGGAGTGGCCAACGCAATAAAATCGCATGAGCGCTGATGAAGAGTGTGCGCTGACGCCAACGTGATTTGGCAACCGGTGCTAGTTGAGCCCAGTTTCAGTTTGTCCGGCGGTGGCGCCAAGCCATTGAACCGTTGTTCAGAATTGTTGGCGCTATAAAGGCACTGAGCCCCGATGATTTGGTCCAGCTTACACCCGGCCCACTGCAGCATCGCTTCGTTGACATAGACGATTCTTCCGGCAGCATCGAGCAAATAGACTGGGGCTAGAAGCGCATCAAAGACTTTGGCCAGCGAGTTTTTTACGGTGCGTGGAGTCGGAGTAGACATGCACAGATTTTAACCGTTGGGTTCGAAAGACGCATGCCCCGGAATCGCAGATTCGGTTTTCAATCGAATTCTTTGGCCAGCGAAATCTTGTCTGCGCGATTCGGCCAATACTCAAGCCTACAGCCTACGTTACCGCCGCGACCGCGTTATCCACAAACACGCCCATATTGCGGAATTTCTCGTATCGTTGGTCCAGCAATTGATCGAGCGGTTGGCTGGAAAGCGTCTTTAGATTTTTGATCAGATAGCTTCGCAAATTGGCGGCCATGGAATGGTGGTCTCGATGAGCACCGCCCAGAGGCTCCTTGATCACATCATCGACGATGCCCATCTTCAGCAGGTTCTCCGAAGTGAACTTGAGTGCCGTTGCGGCTTTCTCGGCATGTTGTGCACCCTTCCAAAGAATGCCTGCACATCCCTCGGGGCTGATTACGGAATAGTAGGCGTTCTTCAGCACCGCCACGCGATCGCCCACACCAATGCCCAGCGCTCCTCCGCTGCCGCCTTCGCCAATGACACAGCAAATGATAGGCGTCTTCAATCGCGACATCTCGTACATGTTTTCCGCGATCACTTGAGCCTGCCCACGTTCTTCTGCACCGATACCCGGATAAGCACCCGGGGTATCAATCAAACAGATTACTGGCAGCCCGTACTTCGCCGCCATCCGCATTTTCGCCATCGCCTTGCGATAGCCTTCCGGATGAGCACAACCAAAATGAGTTTGTTGCCGGTCCTTGAAGGTACGGCCTTTCTGATGGCCAAGCACCATGACCTTTGTGTTGTCCAAACTAGCAAAGCCAACGCGAATGGCCGGATCGTCCCCGAAAAGTTTGTCACCGTGTAATTCAACGAACTCATCAAATACAAGCGACAGATAATCGACGGTATGTGGCCGGTTTTTGTGACGGGCGACCTGAACCGTCTGCCACGGCGAGAGGCTCTCGTAAATGTTCCGGGTGGTGTCTGTCAGCTCTTTCTTTAACTTCCGCAGGTACTCATCAGCTTCAGCCGAAGGTTTGGCTGTTTTCAAAAAAGATTCGATTTCTGCGGCGATGTCGGCCATCGGCTGTTCAAAGTCAAGATAATCCATAGGTGTCTTGTCGCGCGTGTTCAGGTTTGTCGGAGAGAATGAAAGCGTGTTTTTGTTTTTCTGTGGTTTAACGAATGACTACAGGCGTTTGAAATTTTTAGGACGGCTTTGAGGACGATAAACATTCAATCTGCGGAAGGTATCAATAAACTCGTTCATCGTCTGGATTCGATTGTCTGGATTCTTGGCCATCATTTTCATAATCAAGGCGGCCATTTCGTTGGTCGCACCACTGACCGATTGCACATTGGGAATCGGTGCGCTCAGGTGTTTGCTGAGCAGTTCATCGGGCGTGTTGGCCGTGAAGGGAGTCCGTCCGCTGAGCATTTCATACAGCATACACCCAAAGCCATAAATGTCGGCACGGATATCAAGGTGCTTTCGGCGAATTTGCTCAGGAGAAAGATAGCTGCGTGTGCCTTGAATGGTCTTGGTCCTGTTAGGAAATAGCCCTAAAATTCCTTTTCCCTTGACTTTAAGGGCAATCGAAAAGTCAATCAATTTCACGCTGCCTTGTTCGTCAGCGAGATAGTTGTCGGGTTTGATATCGCAGTGGATCCAGCCCTTCTCATGCAAGTGAGCGAGCCCTTGGGCGGCAGCGTCGATGACGATCGCCATGTTTTCGGCCAAAACGTCTGGCCGCTCACGCATTTCGATCTTCAAGTTGCGTGCGCTCAATAGCTGCAACGACAACAACGGATATCCCTGATCTTCGTAGTACTCGTAAATCTGAATGACGTTGGGATGTTTCAGTTGTACGCCAACACGGGCTTCGTGTTTGAGTTGATCGATCTCATATTTGTCTGTGCGAAAATCCGCAAGCAGAACTTTGATTGCAACTCGCTCCTTTTCACCTTCTCGCAAGGCCTCCCAAACCTGAGTCGTGGTGCCCGATCGAATCAGACGCAGCATTCGGAAAGGTCCGATAAAGTCTTTGCCAATACTCACAGGGAATTCCGTTACGTTCAAAGGGATGGAAATGAAAGAAGCAGAGTGTATTCCACTTACGACTGCCTAGTTGCCTCTGTGACAAGTTCAATTTGTCGGCCTTATTTTAGCCCATGCTGCCATCGAGACCAACGGTTGTCGAGGTAGGTTCTTTCGTATGTATTCCGCCTGAGGCATCGTCAGCATATATCACGTGATCCAAAAAAAGGCCCTTTGCCGGAGCGGTCTGCCCGGCCAATTCTCGGTCTTTTTGCTCGATCAGCTCACGAATCCACTCAGGTTTTTGGCGTCCCAAACCGACCGGAATCAATGTGCCGACGATACTGCGGACCATGTTGTACAAAAAACCGTCGGCCGTCACACTGAAATCGATGTCCTGAAACGGGCCGCGCTGGCGACCGGATACTGTGCAAGCCATCACGTTTCTGACCGTGGAACGGCGAACCGAACCCGTGCTCTGGAAGCAGGCGAAATCGTGTTCGCCGACGACGTACTGGGCCGCTTGACTCATCGCTTCGATATCCAATTGGTGCGGCACGAACCACGCGTAACGCTCACGCAGTGGATCCAGTATCCGGCCCGATTGAATGTAGTAGCAATAGGTCTTGCAGATCGAGTGACTGATGGCGTTGAAGCCTTCAAACGCTTCTTCGGCGGACAGCACAGAGATGGCCGTCGGCGTGCGAGCATTAAAGGCGCGCACGATCGTACGGCAGGAAAAATCAGTTTCCGTCCGCATACTGCACACTTGGCCGCGCGCGTGGACGCCAGCGTCAGTTCGACCGCTCGAAGTAACCGTGACTGTCTCGCCGGAGATCGAAAGCCACGCCTCTTCCATCTTCTGCTGGATCGTGCTGCCGTTTATCTGGCGCTGCCAGCCAACGAAGTTGGTCCCGTCATAGCTCACGGTCAGCTTGATAAATCGCATGGTCTACTCAAAAAACCTGTTGGTTTGCTTTTGCCTTGTCGCAACGGATTTAGAGCATCGCCTTATGTTTCAGCTTGTTAGCCGTTTGTGCGCTAGCACCGGTTTTGCTGAACCGCCGAAAAGCTCCGTTGCGACACTTCTCTCAGCTTCTTGCGTCGGCGTCGAAGACTCGTACCGAAGCCCAACTCTCTTTGTTGCTGGTGATGAACTCGACATGGTCAGGATGCGTTTGGTAGGCATCGTGAGCGGCTCGGCTTTCAAAGACCGTCACCAAAGCCACGTCAAACGTTTGGTCGTTAACCGGTCGCGCCAGTTCATGATCACGCACGCCAGCATGCAGACTGATCAGGCCGTCCGGTCGAGTCAACAAGCGATAACAGTCGTCAACCAAGGCCTGACAATTTTCGGGCGAGTTGTCTTTGAGTGAAAAATAAACGCAGTGGGTCAAAGGAACAGAGGATTCAGACATGGACCAGCTTTAGTAATGTGGAGTTGTTGATTTTGAATTGGCGATTCGGAATTTGCTAAATTCAGAATGTGTTTAATTTTTGCGATTGATCATTCTAACGCCATTTTTGCTTGGCTTGGAGCCCCTAAATCTTCTCAGTCGATTGAGCGGTGGTCCAAATGTCACTTAAGCTTGCCTGATTCGGCTCGATCCAATAGCCTTAGCTGCCTAACTGCCAGATCGTTCCTCCTCCCAGCGAAACATTAACGAATATGAATCCACTCAATCGCTTGGAAACGCTTCACGAGCTTACCGACGGCTTCCGCAAGGCGAACAAGACGATCGGGTTGGTGCCGACCATGGGGGCGCTGCATGAGGGCCATCTAAGCTTAGTCCGGCAGTCACTGGAAGAAATGGACGAGACGATCGTAACGATCTTCGTCAATCCTTCTCAGTTCGCGCCCGGCGAGGATTTGGATCAATACCCTAGAACGCTAGAGCAAGATTTAGAACAACTCGCGCACGTCGGTGCCAAGCACGTTTTTGTTCCGGACAGTTCATTGATATATCCGCCGGGGTTTTCAACTTCGATCGTGCCCCCCAAGGTTGCTGCGGTGCTGGAAGGCGAGTTTCGCCCCACGCATTTTTCTGGCGTGGCAACGGTCGTGCTGAAACTGTTCAACATGAGTCGCGCCGATGTCGCTTTCTTTGGTCAGAAAGACTACCAACAAGTCTGTGTGATCCAAGCAATGGTCGAAGACCTAAATGTCAACACGCAAGTACGCGTATGTCCGATTATCAGAGAGTCCGACGGTTTGGCACTGAGCTCTCGAAATCGCTATCTGGATGCTGAACAACGAAAAACGGCCTTGGTGCTGCACAAGACTTTGCAACATGTGCGCGATCTAATCACCAGCGGGCAGAATGACGGTTTTGAGATCGTCACCGAAATGCGACAGATGCTGATCGACGGCGGCGTCGACAGTATCGACTATGCGGTGGTCGCTGATCCCGCGACACTTGAAACGGCCGATTTTATTGACGGCAAAGTTGTTGCATTGCTCGCGGCCTACGTAGGCAAGACGCGCTTGATTGACAATTTGATCATTGGGTAGGATAGGCTTCCAGCGCTTCCAGCCTGTCAAGTGCGCGATAACAATAATCAGAACGACAGGCTGGAAGTCAATGCTACTTATCAACGTATTTTGAGAAACAATTCATGCAGCCCACATTATTTTTCATTCCCCATCAATGGTTGGGCTGGCCGCTGTTGGTGGCGTGGTTACTGATAAGTAGTCTCGTTGCAGTCTATTACTGGAAACGCGGCGGCTGGTCGGAGGAGCTAAAAGGGTTCTTGCCGATGGCGGCGGTGGTCACAGTGGTGATTCTGTTTGTTTTGCCGGCGGTAGAAGTCGCCGGCGTCGATCCAGAGAATCCTCTTGGCCCATTGGTTAATCGCGGGCTTGCGGTGCGCGGTTACGGCTTGTGCATGCTGTTGGCGATTGTCACGGGGATGGGAGTTGTGATCTGGCGTTGTAGACGGATTGGATTTCCCGTCGATCCGATTTTCACTTTGGCGTTCTGTATGGTGATTGCCGGCGTCGTGGGGGCGCGGCTGTTTTACGTCATTCAGAAGCACGACCAATTCTTTGGCCCGGATGTGCCATTGATCGAATCGTTGAAGCTGGCAGCCAACATGACTGGCGGAGGACTCGTTGTTTACGGGAGTTTATTCGGCGCTTCGATTGCCGCGTTTATCTTTTTCTGGTGGTCTAAGCTGCCTGTTTGGAAGACAGCCGACCTGATGGCGCCTGGCATGGCGATCGGGCTGGCGATTGGGCGGCTGGGGTGTTTGATGAACGGATGTTGCTGGGGCGGAGTGTGCGATGTTGGGATGCCGGCAATCCAGTTCCCTGCCGGTTCGTCTTCTTGGGTCCAGCATCTTTCCAATGGCTCGTTGCTGGGGCTAAAAACAAAACCCGTTTTGGATCGTGCATCGGTGGAATTAGGATTTGCAAATGAAGTTGTGGCCGTTGGAGATGGGCTTGGCAAAGAGATCGGCGTTGAGCCGGGCGACGTCATCGCGATCGGAATCGACAACCCGGATAGAATCCGCTTTTTGAAAGCGTGGCGAGCGGATTTGGCAGATCAGGAAGATGTGAAATTCGCTTGGAGACGGGAAGGCAATCAAAATGTCGTCGGATTGCCGCTGGGGAAACTGCCTGCGCAGTCACTGCCCGTTCATCCGACACAAATCTACAGCAGTGTTAACGCGCTGTTATTGTGTTTGCTGTTGTGGATGTATTGGTATCATCGCCGCAGTGATGGCGAGGTGTTTGCACTAATGCTGATCTTGTATCCGATCGGACGATTCATGATCGAAATCATTCGCAACGATGAGGCTGGTCAGTTCGGGACGGAGTGGACTATTTCACAGTGGGTCAGCGTGGGTACGATTGTCGTCGGCTTTGCCTTGTTTTCCTACTGTCGCGCGTTCGGTCAGATCGCGGAAGTTCCAGCCATCGAACCGCAGAGCGAATAACAAAGCCAATGGTAGAGCGAATAGCAGGGCCAGTCGTCAGCCTATCAATCGTGCCACGCCATCGGCCGGTGCGCATCAAATTGCTGAACTCGGCTTGGTGAACAAGGCAAAGCGATGGCAGATGCCAAACACAAAATCATGTATCCCAGTAGGACCACGTTCAACAGCAATCCTTGCACGACCGTCGTGAACAGGAAGTTGGCAAAAACGCTCACGTGCTCTCCGTGAACGGCGGCGTCGCGCTCCACGAAGAATCGTTCGTTGCCCAGCAGCCACTGCGAAAATCCGACTGAGAAGAGGCCGCAGATCATGTCCAAGAATACTCCCATCGGGAAAATGATACTGGCTGCAATTCGGGTGCCATAACCAATCCATGCCGTGCGTTTTGCGAACCGCCATGACAGAATTCGTTGAACGCGCTGCGTCCGTTCGACGAAACCATAAAGGACAACGAAGACTGCAGTGCCAGCGATCATTCCTCCACAGGCTGCCGCGTAACCTGTTCTGTGGACAAGGCTCATCGCAATAAAGAAACTGGGCGCCGCGGCAAGCCCGCACGCAAGAGTCCACTTCAGAAAAGATCTCTGCATGCAAGCTTGGAAGAGGTTGCGGTTCTTCAGGAATCCGTCGCTCAGGTGGAGGCGGCGGCTGAAACTGCAGAGTGGCGTAGAGATTCTCTGAGGTCGTCAATGAACGGAAACCAAAAGTGCAATGGAGTGTTGCCGACAGATTTAAAAATAGTGTAGGCTGTTACGGTGCTTCGTGTTTTCCTTTATCGGCGATCGTCGGTGTATAATCAGCCAACACAACCCGTACGATCATTTCTTTGACTTTGGGAATGGTGCGCTTAAGGCGACCTGAAGCGGAGAAATGATTGATAAATGGCTGTTTTCGCGCTATTTTTGGCGAAAAACGGGGAACTGCTCCATTCTTGGGAACTTAGCGACGCTTCCGGCGTCTGAGGCATGAATCCGTCTTTTCACAATCTGACCGATCAGCAATTGATCGACCAAACCTTGGCTGGCAACACTGATGCTTTCGGGGGACTGGTAGGTCGACATCAAGATCGGTTGTTCAACTCTCTCGTGCACTTGATGCGAAACGAGTCGGACGCCGAAGACGTGGTTCAGGACGCGTTTGTGCTTGCACTGACGAAACTGGATTCGTTCAAAGGTAACAGTCAGTTTTATACTTGGTTGTTTCGGATCGCGCGTAACAGTGCGATTTCTCGGATGCGAAAAAAGCGGCCGAAATTGTCGCTCGATTCGCCATCCGTTGGTGGGAGCGCGGGTGAGGTGATTCCGTTGGAATTGCCTGGCAAGGCCGCGCTACCTTCGGACAAGATGGAACGCAACGAACGTGCGCAGGGATTGACCGATGCTCTAGGTAAAATGTCGCCAGAGCATCGAGAGATTCTTGTGTTGAGGGAGATGGATAACCTTGACTACGAAACGATTGCGGAAATGTTGGAGTTGGCTGTGGGAACCGTCCGCAGTCGACTGCATCGCGCCCGGTCACAGTTACGAGAGATATTGATTCAAGACGGCAATGGCCTGCCGTGAGTAAGAACCGATCCCGAAACCTTGGCGTAGATTGGACACTCCTGTCCGGGCCGAGATTTCAGGATAGGTGCTGAGTTGTTTAATTTTGGCGATGACCGCCAAAAGTTGTTTTCACCGGAAATCTTTAGAAGTTACATCACGCCTTTCACTTCCCGATGGTGGCTGTTGCTTACCCTACAAACATGTCTGAAGTCTCAAAAAACGAACGACTGATTCACGCGCTGCTTGACGGTGAACTTGATGAAGTCCGCGCCCAAGAGGTGCGAAAGACACTGGCCACCGATCAGCAACTTAGCCAATGCTACCAAGCCTGCCTCGCTCAAAGAGCAGCCCTTGCATCGCTGACACGATTCACGCTGCCGGAGGATTTTTCGGGCCGAGTCTTGCAAGCGGCCAAAGCCCGGCAAACAGCCGCGCTGCCGAGTGATTCGCTGGTGGGTGATTCGCAATCCGATAGACTCGATAACCTCGATAGGCTGGCGAACGAATCAAACGATTCAGTACTTTCGACGGCGCGTCCAAAACAATTCAGATGGCAGATTGCGGCAACAGCACTCGCCTCGTCGGCCGCCACATTGTTGCTTTCGATGTTTCTTTTGCCGACAGATCAGACTGGCCAGCCGGTCAATGCCACCATCGTGCATCGTTCTGTCTCGCCGGAAACAGAAGGCGGAGCCGATCCGATTCTTTCAGAAGTCTCTGATTCGTTGCTGGACGACGATGCGATGGCTGCTTCAGCGCTGGCGGAACCACCGATCGAACAGGTCTGGCTGCTGGAGGCTCAGGACAATCAATCGGGGGCTAAACTCGCCAGTACACTGGCTGCGAATTCGATCCGAGTTCCTGCCGAACTATCCGGTGAAAAAGATGACGAATTGATCGATACACTTGATCAAGGGATCAACGGTATTTTGATCGAGGCCAGTGCGATCCAAATGAAAAAGGCGTTACTCGAGTTGGCGGATTCTGAGCAGTTTGAGATTTCGGCGTTTACGCTGCCTGGTCACGAAGCCTATTTCACCGACATCCGACAAGCTAAAACATCTAGCAGCGACGTGACAGAGGATGCTGAGGACGTTGTTGCATCGGCAGATCAATTGGCGGCCGAAGCAATGGCCGCGGTTACCAATCGTGTTGAAGGCAGACTTATGCAACCGCCAGTCACGATGGCTCAACAGTTGCGGCAGCGCCGTTTTTCCAAAAAGAAAGCAGCGCCCAATATCAGCGACCGGAAAAAAAACTTGTTCGCCGACGGGCTTTACTCTGATGCCGATGGCCCGGAGGGACTTGGTGCGTCGGCCGCTGCTGTGTTTGGCATCGACGAATCACCTGCCGACGAATCAACGGCAGACGCATCACCCGCATTAAAGCAAAACGTCGAAGCCTTGTTTCCTGAGAATCATCAGAGTACCGACCCGAAGGGAAGCTATCTGTTGTTGATTCGCAGCCCATCGCAATAAACCTCAGGGCGAAGTAGTTGTCTAAAGCGGCAAGGCGCGAGCCTTCCGGTGCTTGATTCCCCGGAGAGGCTGCGATTTTCTACCCAGCATGTTTGCAGTACCGCCGTTAGGGCGTTAGGGAGGGATCGAACCAGATTGAAGTGGCAAAACAGTGGTTTAAACCGGTACTACCAACGGCGCGTCAAGCTCAATGAAGATTCATCTCCAAAATCATAGCTTCGGACGGATTGGCCCGTGTCGCTTCTGCACGCGTTTGATTCTCTCCAACTGACGATTTAGAAAATGTCAGTGATGAACTGGTGTCCCCAGTGGTATCGGCGCGACGACGGGTAGTAGTTTTGCCACGCCTTGTTGTAGACAGGGATTCGCATTTCCGGGCGGTACCGGTAGTACATGCTGTCGGCGCTTCGGTACGCTTCGTTCCCCCAGTAGTTCTGTGGGTAGGTCACATACGGGTAGTGATAAAAGCGATTCATGTTCTGGGCGCCTTCACGCGTTCCCCATGATTGGCCGAATGCGCGTTCTTGGGCCTGAGTTGTATCGGACTGGCCGATGACGCAAACCGAAAACGCTGCCATCACCATGGCGGCAAGAAATACACGACGAAACATAGGGTTCTCCGAAAGTGGTCTGTGATCACTGAAAATGTGTCACCAACCGATTTGCTTGGCTCAACACGTCTTAGTCGTTTCATCGTCAAAGGAACGACCGCGATTTACCGAATGTTTGGTGTTATCGTTTAAATCAGACCAAATGCGTGACTGCACCACACCCAATGCCGGTCAGTTAAGCTGCGTCGGGTTTGCCGATTGCTTGGGGCTGCTGCGATTGGGGGCAGTCACGAAAGAAGTTCTGTGTTTGGACTGTTTTTTTGAACCACGGATGCACACAGATGAACACGGATATACCGGCAGCCAATCCGTGTTCATGTGTATATCCGTGGTTCTCGGGTGCCATGCTTCACGCCTTACGGAGTCAGGTGCAACCATTGAGTGCAGGCATGCTTACGCGAAAGTCGTGGTAGTGGCTCATTTTGCGTGAGCATGTTTCGGGTGAAAGACTTAAAGCAATCATTGCGGTTCGCGTAAACATGGCCCCCCGGCTGCGACTAGATGCGATACTTACCAGAGAATTCGGCATGCGTGCCCCGAATTCATCGTTCGAATGCAATTTCAAGACACCTCCCCTGTGTTTCACGCCGATGCAAGTTAGCGGGGGTTTTTGAGCACTGCCATAGAAAAAACCACGGTCACTCAAGAGTAATATTGCAATTTGGGAGAGCATGTTGCAGGGATTCGACTTGCTCGTCACTGACGGACCAGGCCCGGAGGCGAATTCCTTTCAAGTTGCTGAGCCCAGCAAGCGGCGTGAGGTCGTCGACGTAGATACTGAGGCCAAGAGCTTCCAAATTCTTGAGCTCAGCAAGCGGTGTCAGGTCGCTGAGGGATTGACGATACAGTCCGATCGAGTTGCCAAACCCTGGAACCGATGTGAGGCCCCCAAGGGACATGTCGATAAGTACCAGCGATTCTAATTTCTCGAGTTCAGCAAGCAGAGTGAGGTCAGCAAGTGACATGAAGTCGCTAACGGAACTGGCTTCGAGGACAAGCGTTTTAAAATTCTTGAGCTCAGCAAGCAGGATGCGGTCGCTGACGGATGGATCAATGCTCTTTCGATTCTTCAAGTCGCTGAGCTCAGCAAGCAGTGGTACGTTATCCGGCCCACCACGATAGGTCATATACCGAATTCGTTCCCCCAGAACTTGGCGTGCTAGGTCACGCCACCAGCCTTGTTGGTTTTTGAGGACCCGAGCCCCGCCGTTCTGAAACCGCCTATCGTATATTCCGTGAAATTCAACATGGCAACCTTGTTCTCGAAGCTTCTCGCCAATCTGTCGTTCGAACTTTGACTGACTCCGCTCATGGCCTAGCCAGCTCAGAAAACATGCCAACAACGTGATGAAAACCAGAAGGTTCCGTAGGCTAAATTTAAGCCAGTAACGACAAGCTGGCGTGCGATCGGTGACGTATGGTTGCTGCATGTCGGACGCCATTGGAAAGTCTTCTCTCTTGACCTGTGCCGCAGCTGTCATTGCCGTTGCAAACTGAATACCGATTCGGTTAGTCACTTCAGTATACCCGGGTGCGGACCTTCCGAAACAGCGTCGGCTCTATCGTCCGAACGCATTTTTGCAGGTCCCTACTAGCGCCTCGGCCGATGTGACTGGGATGTAACCGAAGCGAGAAACGGTTTGTTGAACTCGTCCTCAGTTCGTCGCCGGCAAATAATCGGGACGACAACAGAATTAGGTTTTTGCTCACAATGACTTTGTCGTCCAGATTTTTGTTTCGTCATTGATTCGGGATGATCTCGAATCTGATTTGAGTTGATTGGTCGCAAGCAGTGTCGCTATGCATCGTCGAATTTCAGTTTGATGGAACTCACAAAAATGTGACTTGACAACCACCGCCATTACCTCCTTGCGTGCGCTCGGAATTCGGGCAATATCAAGGATGATCTGCGGTAATCGCTGGACATCTGGCACCAACTCTTCTGACCGAACCTCAAACAACGTTGGTTCCTTCGGGAGCGCCATATCTGCGAGTTCACGCCTGCTTTTGACCATTTCATCGTTCATTAGTTTCAGGCCATCTACATGGCGTGTCCCAAAAACCAAATCATACTTGGCTACTGTGTGGTGTGGTTTTGCCTTGATTGGATGGAATACGACTTCCGCAAAACGGCGTTTCATTTGCTCGCAATAACGGCGCGAGAATTCAGTCACTGTCGATGGGAAATCGAGCCTTTCCGCGATCAATTCCTTCCACCAAGTTCCGCCTGCGATTGAATTCAGCGTCGCGATTTGGGTATCACCAATGACCTGCTCGTCACCACTGGATTCATCGTCCATGCCCGACAAGTCTGTTTTCAGGACAGATAGAGCTTCTCGGACAAAGCTCTGAGAGTTCAAGTTGAGCAGGACTTCAACGCTGGATCCTGAGTCTAGTGACGAATAAATACGATCAAGTTCCTCCCATACCAACCCTCTGACTGTGAATGGATCGACATAAAGAAAGAGGCTGTGTGTGTTAGCGACCTGCGCGATCTTGTCAGCGAAATCAATAAAACTCCCGTGCTTCGCCGACGCAAATTCAAAATGCTTGAGATTTGATTCCAACTTGGCGAAAATCTCTTCGTCTTTTTCAATGCAAACAACGCGTAGTTTCTGCCGAGCACGAAGATTTTTCGAAAGAGCGTCCTTCACTGCATTACAAATTATCAAAGGCGAACCGTGGCTCTGGTCTTCAAACAGTCCTGGTCCAGCAAACCCATCAATGATGATGACAGGTCTCTTGAGGTTCATGATTTTCGGGATATAGGCGGAAAGATAGCAACGAAGAATTTCGTCTTTCCGTCTGGACCAATTTCGCTTTTCCTCGAAAAACTGGCCGTCTGCTTTATGTGTCAACTTACATTACTCGTTAGAGTTATGGATTTGTGTTCCCATTCTTCCTGAGCATACGCGGAGGTTTCTCGAATTAGGTCCTTTCGAACGTTTTCATCCAAAGCGTATTGCGCAGGTCGATGCGTGGGCATTTCATCATAGGTCTTCTCGTCAAGCAGTCGGCCATGGCGTTTTTTCTGAACGCCGCCCCATTGCTTGAAGAAGAAGGGTACTGAAGCCTTGGCGCATTGATCGCGCAAAGACACAACCCAACTCTCTTCTAAAGGACGAGCACCTGGCCCGCTCTCGCCTCCAACGATTACCCAATCAATTCCCTTGAGCTTGATTTTGCCTAGATCTTCTAGCAAAGGTTCAACAGAGAGAAATTTTACAGCGGCGCTAGATTTTCGAAGCATTTCGTTCCTCGGGATGCCGTGCTTTTTATTTTCGACACTTACACCCCACCATATATGCTTCTTTTTCGCAACAAATTTGAGCTTTGTCGCAAGCAATGCCCTGAGTCTTTCCGCACGTTTAGTGAGCACCTGATAGGTGTGCCAATCAGCAGAAGCCATCGTCTTGGCAACTGCAACGATGAATGAGTCTGGAACATCAGGATGAAATAGATCACTCATTGAGTTAACGAAGATCATTTTTGACTTTCGCCACTTCATCGGTTCCGCCAACTTGTGAGGAACCAACCTTAAGTCAAATCCGTGTTCGTACGGATGGTCGGGGACACCGCGAAATCGTTCGGCAAACGTTTCGGCATAGCAATGCTTACATCCCGGGCTAACTTTCGTACAGCCACGCACCGGGTTCCATGTTGCGTCCGTCCATTCAATTTTTGATTTGCTGCTCATGGTTATTCACCTTGGTTGAACTTCACTTTCGAATGGAAGCGTGACACATCTGGACATTATTAGCATAGCAGATTCGAACAAATCCCCCAACTTCGCTTAAAGACCTTATTTTGGTTTTGCCGTCTGACTGACTCGCTAGGCTTCAGGTTTGTGTTAATTGTATAGTGGATGCTGGACTTAAACGTCGCTCTGGATTAGCAAACGCAAAACGATCGGCCCGACACAACGATGATAGAAACCGCACAATCCATATCTACGTCGTTTTTGCGTTGCAAGAAGCGTCCTGCTAGGATCGACGATTTCTAAACTCTGTCATTACCAGCATGTCCCATGAGTAAAGCGCCATTTCATTGCCGTTTTCCAGTGCAACAGTATTTGTATTTTTTACTGGTCGTCAGTTTCCTTCTGCCAATTGGTTGTAGCACCGCGCAGCAACCGACAGCCCAACCAAAAACTGCCTCCGATCTAGTTGCCGACGCTGGTGAGCAATTTGTGGCAGGCGATCTTGCGGCAGCGATTGAGATTCTGCAATCGGTTACCAACCAGCAGAAGGTTACTGACCGCGATAAAGTTGCTGCTGATTTTCTATTGGCAGAGGCTTATTTCGCCAATGGGCAAGCAGCTGAGTCTGTCGCCGCTTTCGATCGCGTTATCGAATTGCAGCCCCAGCTTAAACCCCAACTGTGGCAGCGCGGGTTGGCGTTGTACTATGCCGACCGCTACGCCGATGTGGTCGACCAATTGGAGAGTCATCAGAACTTCAACTCGCAAGACGTTGAAAACTCTGTATGGCACATGCTGTCTAAATCAAAAATTTCGTCGGTGGAAGAAGCGCGGAAAGGCATGATTGAGATCTCACGCGACAGACGCATCGCGATGCCGGAGATTTACGAAATGTTTGCCGGCAGAGGAAGTGTCGATCAGGTCCGGGCCGCAGCCAAAGCCAGCGGCAATGCGTCGACGATTTATCATGCCAGTCTCTATATTGGGCTTTTCTACGAGATGATTGGAGAGGCGGAAAAATCACAAGCCGCCATTGAATCGGCGATTGAGGAAAACCCTTTCGGCCCGACAGTGTTTATGGGCAATGTTGCACGCATGCATGCCACGGCGCGGGGCTTCGATAAAAAAAGATGACCCGGAAGAATAGGTTCTTCATAGAATTTGGTGGCTGCAGTTCAGTTGGTTATCAGTAGGTCCCTCTCTTCGAGAGGGATACGCGGGGATACGTCGGGACACGCCTCTCGGAGAGAAGCGGCTACCAATAGATTCACCTCAAGCTTCGGCCTTCTCGGTTTTAACAAATCCAGTTGCTCGATCACTTGACTGTTGGGATGCCTTCGTGGTCGTCAGGTCGAGGTGAATCGAGTGGCCAATGGAACTTGCGCTGCGATTGGTCGATGGCGACATCGTTGATGCTTGCTTCACGGCGCTTCATCAATCCCGCATCGTCGAACTGCCACAGCTCGTTTCCGTAAGCTCGAAACCACTGACCGTCGACGTTGTGGTATTCGTATTGAAAACGAACGGCGATCTGATCGTCGCTGAATGCCCATATCTCTTTATTCAGACGATACTCGAGTTCTGTGTCCCACTTGCCTTGTAAGAAGTCGCGAATCTCTTCACGACCCTTGAGAAACGTGCCGCGGTTTCGCCACTCGGAGTCTTCCGAGTAGGCCATCGAAACGCGCTGAGGGTCGCGCGCGTTCCACGCGTCTTCCGCCATGCGGACTTTGGCGGTTGCTGTTTCACGTGTGAACGGAGGGACCAGTGGAATGCTCATGACGGTTGCTTCTCGTTGGGGCAAGATTTCGCCAAGCGCGCATAGCCAGTGAAAGACCTGCGAGAATCTTTCAATGGCTATGCTTGATGCTTGGTTGCTGAACTAGATTAAAACTGTTTGTAAGGCAGGAACTTGCCACAGAAAGTAATTTTGACTCGGTCGCCTTTCGGATCTTCTTCGCGATCGACATCGATTGAGAAATCAATCGCGCTCATGATTCCGTCGCCGAATTCTTCCTGTGCGACATCTTTCATAGCCATGCCGTAGCTGTGCATGATCTCATAAAAACGGTAGACGAACGGATCGGTTGGGACGGACATGTCCATGCAGCCCCGGAAAGGGCATTGCTTGAGCAGTTTGATTTCAAAATCGTCTAGGCCGAACTTCTCGCCGACGGCGGCAGCTTGCTCGGGCAACAGTTGACACTGGCCGGTCAGTGCGGCTGCAGTCCAGACGGGATTCTGGCCGGTGAGCGGCGCGAGCTGCTCCCACGTCCAGTCGTTGGCAATTTTTATCGCACAGATCTTTGCCGTAACATCTGCACGAGTAGTCAATGGGATTTCAGTGACAGTAGACATCGTGATTTCCTTTTTAAGAAAGGGGGTGAAACGTGCGACAACTTGAAAGCAGCGCTATCGCGCTGTCGACGAGAGTTCAAACGAGAACGGTGTGTTAAACGGTAACTGATTGCGCGGAATCATCCGCGACAGAGGGTATGGGATTGGTTGCAGCTGGATCCGATGGCTCGGGGGGAGGCGTGCCATTTTTCTGATGACTGATCAGGAACTTCAAAATATGGTTTCGCACTCGGGTGTATTCGGGGGACTCGATCATTTGCTGCCGAGTTCTTGGGCGTGGGATGTCAACGTCGATGATTTCCGCCAGCTCCGCTTCTGGGCCGTTAGACATCAGTGCAATGCGATCGGAAAGCAGAATGGCTTCGTCGACATCGTGAGTTACCATGAACACGGTGGCGTTTGTTTTTTGCCACATCGTCATCAGTTCGTCCTGAATGACACCCCGGGTAAGCGCATCGATTTGAGCGAACGGTTCGTCCAGTAACAGCACTTTGGGATTCACGCAGAACGCACGGGCGATTCCGACGCGCTGACGCATGCCACCGGAGAGCATCGCGGGGCGCTTTTTCTCAGAACCCGTCAGGCCCATCACGTCAATGTATTTCTGAGTGTGCTCGTCGATCTCGAGACTGGTCCAGTCGGCATGAGCCGATCGGACAGCAACACGGACGTTGTCAAAACACGTTAGCCACGGCATCAATGCAAAACTCTGGAAAACAACCATGCGGTCGAGTCCCGGTTCGGTGACTTCTTTTCCGTCGACAATGATGCCACCCAATGATGGTTTGTCGAAACCTGCCATAATGTTTAAAAGCGTACTTTTACCGCAGCCGGAGTGACCGACCATGCTGATAAACTCGCCTTCGTAAACATTGAAGTTGACGTTTTTGAAAACGCAGAACGTGTCTCCCGTGCTATTCCCATTGCCCGTCAGGACGGGGAAATCTTTGGTGACATGATCGACTTTCATCGCCAGTTTGCGATCTGAGGAATCGGTCACTGTTTCTGGTATCTTTTGATCACTCGACAAAACTAACTCCTTTGGCAAATCGGTCCAGCAAGGAATCGAGAATGAATCCCATTGCTCCAAAAACTAGCACCGCAAAAATTACTCCGGCTATGTCGAGATTATTCCACTCCATCCAGATGTTGTAGCCGACTCCCAATTCACCCAGCAGCATTTCAGCCGGTACGATCGCGACCAAAGCGCTCACAAACGAAATTCGCAAGCCGGACACAATCGCAGGAGCCGCTCCGGGAAGGATCACGGTGAACAGGCGACGGACCCAACCGAATTGCAACAGACTGGCCACTCGCAGGTAGTCTTCTCGAATGTTGCTGACACCAAACGCGGTGTTGGCGACCGTCGGCCACAATGAAGCCAGAAAAACGACCAGAACCGCGACCGATTTTCCGTCTTGAACGGTGTACAGTAGCAACGGCATCCAAGCGACGGGGGAAATCGGTTTGAGCACTTGCAGGAACGGATTGAGGACCTCGAACAACGTTCGAGATAGCCCAATGAGAACGCCCAACAGTATTCCGACTATCGATGCCGCCAAGTAGCCGATCGCAAACACGGCCAGTGTGTAAAGAATTAACCAGCCGATGCCATGGTCGTTGGTTCCCTTGCGATGAAAGGGATTTGAAAATTCATCGTAGATCTTTTCGACGACTTTCATTGGGCCCGGAAACGTAGCAGATTTCTCCGGGTTGTTGATGTATTGCCCATCGCTGTCAGGATCTGGAATGATGTCGCCATTCATTTCCATCAACATGATTTCGTCATCGGTCTTGCCCGACGGATCGAACTTGCCGACTGTTGTTGAACCATGCCAGACCAGCAGCAACATCAACAGCAGCGCCAGCGACATTAGCTTGGGCCCTAGTTTGTATTTGTAAAACAGTGACTTCATTGGTGGTAACTCGGTGGGAGATCGTGATGCGGACGAGGCACGGAAGAATCGCTTCCGCACCTCGTGTTAATGCAATCGCATCGCCTTGAGAAAGTTATTCCATGTTGTTGATCGGGAAACTCTTGAGGTACTCGTCCGCTTTGTCGGCGTCGAATTCCTTGCCCATGATCACGTGCTTCTTATAGGTCGTCTCGTAGCTGTCGTAACCAAGTTCCTTGGTGAGATCGCCACACTGACCGGCCAGATAGACTTCTTCGGCAACTTTCTTGTAATCGAAATTGCCTTCGACATGCTTCCATCGTTTCATCTGAGTCAGAATCCAGACGGCCATCGAATGCCAAGGGTACGGATCGAAGTCGATTCGTTTCGGATCGTTCTTGATCGCTCCTAAACCGTCGGCGTACTTGCCGGTTAGAACCTGCTTAAGAACGATCTCGGGTTGGTTCAGGTAGTTCTTCGGAGCAATCGCTTTGGCGATTTCGTCCCGGTTGCCCGGATCCGACGCATAGTGAGTCGCTTCGACGATCGTTTTGAACAGCGCGAGGAACGTGTTGGGATAGGTCTTGGCAAATTCGGCTGAGGCCGCGAACGCACAACAAGGATGGCCTTCCCAGATTTCTTTGGACAACTTGAACAGAAATCCGCACTTCTCGTAGACGGCTCGTTGGTTAAACGGATCGGGAGCAAGATAGCCATCGACGTTGCCCGCCTTCAGGTTGGCGACCATCTCTGGTGGCGGAACGACGCGGATTTCAACGTCTTTGTCTGGATGAACTCCGCCTTCAGCAAGGTAGTACCGCAGCAGATAGTTGTGCATGGAATATTCAAACGGAACGCAGAAACGAAAGCCTTTCATGTCCTGCGGGCCTTTGACATTTTTGTGCTTGTTCGCCAACGTAATGGCCTGTCCGTTGATGTTCTCAACGGCCGGCATCAGGAATGGAACCTGAGGCGAACCGGCTCCAAGGCTAATGGAAAGTGGCATTGGGGAAAGCATGTGAGCCGCATCGACTTCCTTGGTGATCGCCCAATCGCGGACCATCGCCCAACCGGATGCGCGACGCACTTTGGCGTTGAGACCGTTCTTCTTGTAGAAGCCCATTGGCTCCGCCATGATGATTGGCGTCGCACAAGTAATCGGAATGAAGCCGATTGACAGGTCAGGTTTTTCGATGTTTTGGGCGGCCTCCTGAGCCATCGCTTTCGCGGTATCGACCGGGAAGAACTCGCGAATCATTTCGATCGCAGCGACGGCTCCGACGGTCTTCAGAAAACGTCGTCGAGCGAATTCATTTCCGCCGAAGATCGCTTTCACAATGGATGTTTCCACAATCCGATCGGTCATCGATTCAATGTCGGTTGATTCCACTGTTTCCAGATCGGCACCGATGGGTTGTTCCAACGTTTGGGAGGATGAGTCCCAATGGGAGCATGACTCCGAGTGTTGCGGGCCGCAATTGCAACCTTGGTGGGCCAACGATTTGTCGGCATCGTAGGGACTGTGGAGGCTCATGATATAGACTTTCTGAACAAACAGTTTCAACGGGCAAAATCGAATCAGCAGTGATCCCACGAAATCGCATTAGTCTTCGCGCACAGAAACCACGCAACGGCAATTGCGAGGGATCAACTCTGATCGGAGCGACAAGATCGTCTGCGAAAAAGCGTTATGCAGAGCGATACTAAGTCTTGAAGAATCTCATGCTTCGTTGCATGGATCATGTTTTAGAGAGACGGTCGACCAAAGTCAGACTTCTCGACCGTAGGAAACCAGAAATGCAATGCGTGTGCCATTCGTTTCATTTTTGGGCTCGTCTTCGGCATGAGAACGTAAGCGTTTGCAATTTGGCAACGGCTTTTACCGATCAGAAACGTCTTGCGTGACGACTCAAGGATAGTTGCGGAATTCTTGTTTATCTTCGACGCGCTGTTTGAGTTGAATCGGTCTGCGCAGTAACGAGTCATTCGATGCGGCATTAACTTGCATGCAAGTTGCTGTTTGAGTGATTGTCAGCCAACAGCGTAATAAATCAAATCTTCACAATGTCGACCTCAACAGAGCGATCGATTCCTTCCTTTGATACGAAGGTCCGTATGCTGTCCGTTGAACGGAAGCGCGAACTGATGAAGAGGGGGGGCAGCGGGACGGTGGCATGGGGCTTGCTCCAGCTTTGGCGGCTTGCATGAGGGAGTATGTCTCGCTTGACGTTTCTTAAAATGTCATCAATGTTGATTAACGAGGCCCCCTGTGACAGCTGATGCCCGCCCACCAACGTCCGACCATGGGCGTTCACAGATTAGAATTCTGGTCTTCGATGAATCGGAGCATCGACTTGAACTGTTGATCACAGCGCTTCACGCGGCCGGGTTTGAGAACGTTCATTCGGTTCGGGAATCGGGCCCGTTGCTGAACATCGTCCGCGCAACCAGACCGGATGTTGTGTTGATCGAAGTTGAGTCGCCCACTAGAGATACGCTTGAGCAACTAACAATGATCCGCGACCATGCGCCAACGCCGGTGCTGATTGTCGCCCAAGATCCTCAGGCCCAGTCAATTCAAGCTGCCGTAGCTTCGGGCGTTTGTGCGTATTCGGTTGGAGGAGTCAGTCCGGAACGAGTCAAACCTGCTATTGAGGTTGCTATGGCGACATTCGCCACATTCAAAAAGCTGCGTGATCAACTGACTCAGACGCGTGAGCAGCTTCATCAGCAGAAACGAATCGATCGAGCCAAGTGCATTCTGATGCAGCGGAAAGGGCTTACTGAAGAGCAGGCGCACAAAGCACTGCGGAAATTGGCGATGGATCGAAAGCGGAAGCTCGCCGACGTCGCAGACGATCTGATCGCGATGGAGAAATTGTTTTCGTAACCGACGGTTTGACGCAATGGACTGCTGTGCTAACTTATTATGGTAGTTTCCACCTGCTATTTTAAATCTCACGGTTTTTCAATGCGACGCTTCCAACAGCTTTCCTTCTGCCTTGTCGTTGTTGTGGCAATTTCTTTGACGGCTTTTTCAGGCTGTGACCTTGGGACGTATTCAAAACGCTCGTCTGAGTACCTTGAGGCTAACCCGGGTGGCGTGAAGAAGAAGGTGGTGAAGCCTAAAGCGAAGGGTGCGGAAGAAACTTCTGCCGTGGACCAACACGGATTGCATCTATCCCGCCGGGCCTAGCAATCGCGACGAAGGCATTCTGCTCGCCACGAGCACAAGTGTTCTGTCGGCTCTTTCCGCAATGAAAGACTGACGCTTCTTTGGTGAAACTGACGGCAGCTCGTCAACTCTGGAACTTGCCACTGCCGACTCCTATGCGATTCGCCTACTCCAATTAATTGGTAAGGTTTGGTAAATTGTTCGTTCGAACATTTTTCGACGGGATGACGTGATGTCAAAACTGAATGAGTATCTTCAAATCGCTGAAGCAGCCGAGCACCTGGGCGTTTGTCAAAACACGCTTCGGAATTGGGGTGCTGCAGGGAAAGTCGTGGAATATCGCCATCCGGTAAACAACTACCGGCTGTACAAAACCAAAGACCTTGATCGCCTAATAACGAAAGTTGAGAAGCAACAGACCAAGAAGCGCAAACCGAAATAACTTCCACAGAACCTGCCTCTCATGACAACTCCCTTTCACGCGAAATACTTCGCCTACGATCTGACTCGCACCGGTGGTGACGGCGTTGATCGTTTGACGCAGTCGCTGTTCAACGCGTCGGTGGATTTGAATCCGCATCAGGTTGAAGCTGCTCTCTTTGCGATTCGCTCGCCATTGTCCAAGGGTGTTCTCCTTGCGGACGAAGTTGGTCTTGGGAAAACAATCGAAGCCGGTTTGGTGCTTTGCCAGTATTGGGCGGAGCGAAAGAAACGACTGCTGGTTGTTTGCCCTGCGTCACTTCGAAAACAATGGCAGATGGAGCTGGAAGAGAAATTCAGACGCATTGATCTGTTGCTGCGAAACAAAGACGAACTAAAGGACGAGGAAGGTCTGGTCTTTCGTGACGCATTCAAGTATTGCCGTGACTTGTTTTCGATCACGAAAAAGGATTCCGCTCAGAAGCTGTTTGACGATTTGCTGGAAGTGGTTTTTCGAGCCAGCGGGAAAGGTCTGTTGCAAGCTGTTCACTTGAAGGGGAGCAGTGGTGAACTGGGGCTTCGTGTTGGCGAAGGTGGTGAATACTTTGGTGTGATCAATGTCGGCGAAGGAAAGAAGCTTTGGGATCTGATTGCAGAAACAGAGGACGAGGCCATCGTTTGTCAGGAACATCCGTTCTCCGACTCCCTTCGCAGCCATCAGTGCCAGCGAAGAAGATGTTTCAAAAGGCGGGTTCACCGACTTGCACGTCCTGTTCATGTAGGACGACGAAGACACCTACGTGCAGCAACTCTTCGAGTTAGCGATGTTAAATGATTTGACAAAGCAAGTTTCATGATAGTGTTTGATTGATTTGCTTTTTTGGAATTTCCGGCCAGAATTTGAATCGCTACTTGCTGAGGTTTGCGATTCTACCCTCCAAAGCCGCTGTATCGTTTCACACCGCGAAACCACAACACGCGTGAAGTGACGATAAAGAAAATCACCCACGCCGCTTCGGTCGCCAGTCCCCAATACATCGCCGCCCCTTCGACTTTGCCAAGGAACACGGCCGCTGGAAAGTAAGCCAAATATTTGAATGGCAAGAAGTCAACGATTGCACGCACGTTCACCGGAACCTCCGGTAATAGTTCCAGCGGAAACATGTGACCCGATAATAGGAAGTTCATCAGCATATAGATGAACGTCAGCGAAGTGACTTCGAGGAACCAGAATCCGACCAAGCCAATCGTGCACTCCAGATAAAATCCTAGTGCAAATGCGAGAACCAAAGACGTGCAGAACACGGCGAGTGTTTCCGCGTCCGGCCAGCCATCAATGAAAAAGTCACCGCACAGCCAGTACACCAGCGCGAACGGCAACGCCGCCATCAAATAGTAAACCAATTTGTGGGCAATGCGTTGCATCAACAAGCACGCTTGCATGTCGACCGGTTGGATCAAAAATTTCTTGATCTCACCACTGCGGATTTGTTCGGCGATCCCCTTGGTCAGTCCCGGCATACTGGAAAACGCGCGGGCGATGGTTACCATCAAATAGTAGGCAACCATGTCGCCATAACGATACCCTTGGATGTCTTGGTCAGGGCCCTCTACGGAATCGGCTGTGCCGGGGGTCGAAATCGCATCGTAGATCGCCCACCAGAGAAAAATCTGGGTCAGCGTCGGCAAGAATCGCATTAGCGTGCCGATGATGAAATCGCCACGATAGACCAGACGCTCGTTGATCGAGATCTTGAAAAAGGTCCACCAAGTTTTTGCTTTATCAAACACTTGAGGCATCCGTTCTTGCGGCACCCGTTGATGAGTGTTTCTTTTCCTCGGCCGCCGAAAACACGTTTGAAATTACTTCTTCCAACGGCGGGTCTTCGACGACGATATCGTCCACCGAATGCGATTTGAAAATTCCGGCCAGCACCTCCCCCACGCGCTCTCGGGCGACGCGAAACTTGATCTTTGGTTCTTCCACTTCGATCACGTTTGGAAGACCTCTCAGGGATCCCAATGACGTGGCATCAGACATTTGCAGCGTCACGATTTTGTCACCGCTGAATTTGTCGACGATTCCCTCTAACGAACCATCGTGATAGATCTCTCCACCAGCAATGATCACGACGCGCTTGCACAGCGCTTCGATGTCTTTCATGTAGTGGCTGGTCAGAAGAATGGTCGTCTTGCGTTCCTGTTGGTAGTACTTGAGGAACTCTTGAATCTTATGTTGAGCCACCACGTCAAGGCCGATGGTGGGTTCATCCAGAAACAGTACGTCCGGCTGATGTAGCAGCGCCGCAATCAACTCCATCTTCATCCGTTCACCAAGTGACAATTCACGGACCGGTTGATTGAGCAACCGATTCACGTCCAGTAAATCACACAGTTCGTTTTTGGTTACGTTGAATTTGTCGGCTGGCACACCGTAAATATGCTGGTTCAGTCGAAACGATTCGGCGGCTGGCAGATCCCACCACAGCTGATTCTTCTGTCCCATCACCAGCGCGAAGCGTCGGCGGTATTCGTTGCGCCGTTCCCACGGTGTGAATCCCATGACGCTGCATGTGCCGGAATCAGGATTGATCACCCCGGAGAGTAGTTTGAGCGTGGTGGTTTTACCTGCTCCGTTGGGGCCAAGGAACGCGACGAATTCGCCTTCCTCAACTTTGAGGTCGATATTTTTGACCGCCTCAACGTTGCGGTATTCACGTTTAAACAGACCTTTGATCGACGCCGCCAAACCCTCGGTTTTTTGATAGACGCGGTACGATTTAACAAGGTTCTTTATCTCGATAACAGCCATGCTGGTGAGTATAGATTCCCGGCAGCAGAATCAACAGCGGTCAGCTGACAGGGACATCCATTTTTTGAAATCGGGATGCGCCCTTGCGAAAGGACGTGTCAGTCGGGATATTTTGGCGTGGCCAATTATTCAAATTAGCAAGTGTTCCCATTAACAAATATTAGCGATCAGGCGTTGGCGATGGATGATTTATCCCATTTGAGAATCGGTATCGGGCACGACACGCATCGCCTTAAACCGGGCGGCCCACTGCGTTTGGGCGGGATCGACGTTCCATTTGATTTTTCGCTCGACGGACACAGCGATGCCGATGTGCTGCTGCATGCCGTCACCGACGCGATTCTTGGAGCGGCCGCGATGGGGGATATCGGCGAGCTGTTTCCTGATACGGATCAGGAAAACCACCAGCGCGATTCGGCTGACATGCTGCTCAAGGCGATGCAGAAGGTTGCCGAATCCGGTTTTCAAATCATCAACCTCGACTGCATCGTGTTCGCGGAGAAGCCGAAACTGTCGGCGTATAAACAGGCTATCGCCGATCGCATTGCCGAGATCTTAAAAATTTCGCCGGGTCAGGTTGGGGTTAAAGCAAAAACGGGAGAAGGCGTCGGCGCCGTTGGCGGCCGGCAGGCGATGATGGCCCAGTGCGTCGCGCTGATGCGGCAGATTCGTTGAGGTGTTGAACGAATCTTGATGCAATAGGTAAGATTGCGGTAGGAGGATTTCAGCCCGTCGCCTAAGATCTGCGGCAGTCAATATCACGATCTTTTTCGACGCCACTGACCTCCATGGACGCATCGCGAACGGCACAATCAGCGACACGAGTTCTGGGCATTGACCCGGGGCTAAATATTACCGGTTACGGCGTGATCGATATCTTGGGATATCAGCAAATTGAAATCGTCGAAGCGGGCGTCGTCCGCAGTAAACGAAAAGACGAATTTCAAACGCGTTTGGCTTCGATCTATGATGGAGTGTCGGACGTGATCGAATCGCTCAAGCCGGACTGTATGGGCCTCGAAGAACTTTACAGCCACTACGAGCGTCCCAAGACGTCAATTATCATGGGCCACGCGCGCGGCGTGATTTGTTTGGCGGCCAGTAAACACGATATTCCGATTCAGCACTTCGCCTCCACGCAAGTCAAACGTGTACTTACGGGCAACGGTCGCGCTCCAAAGGACCAGATTCAGCTCTCCGTAACGCGGCACTTGGGACTCGATGAGGTACCCCAACCCGCCGACGTTGCCGATGCGTTGGCGATTGCTCTCACCCACCATTATTTATCCTTTCGCCCTGACGGACTGCTATGATCACGAAGATTGCTGGACTACTGACTCAACTGGGAGAAGATGTCGCCGTATTGCACATTGCGCCATTTCACTACGAGGTGCTTGTTCCCGATTTCACTCGCCGACAACTGCAGATGAAAATCGATCAGGAAGTCGAACTGCATACGATCCAGTACATTGACGGCAACGTGCAAAAAGGCGGTCGCATGACGCCACGCATGATCGGTTTCAACAGTATCGTCGAGCGCGAGTTCTTCGAAATGTTTTGTTCGGTGGATGGTGTCGGAGTTAAAAAAGCGCTTCGTGCAATGGTCAGGCCGGTTCCCGATGTGGCGCGCGCGATCGAAGAGCAGGACGTCACCACGTTGAAGACCCTACCAGGGATCGGTGCTGCGACTGCGGAACGTGTCGTCGCGAAATTGCGTCGGAAGATGGCGAAGTTTGCGTTGTTGATACCGGCGATGGAGGGAGAATCGGCTGCCGTGGCCAGTCAGCACTCGTTGGCCGAAGAGGTCTGTCAGATTCTGCTTTCACTTGGCCATCCAGAGGCCGAAGCGCGAAACATGGTGACCACTGCTGTCGAATCGGGCAAGAAGATAAAGGACGTTGAGACGTTCTTGCAGTTGGTCTACGAGCAACGATCGGCAGAGTGAACCGTCAGGCCACGGTTGGTTAAGCGGAGGGCGCGCGTTAACCGGAGGGCGCGACTCTTCGCCATTCCATTCCTTCAACAACTCGGACGTTCTCAACAGCTCGATCAATCAGATCGAGGGTGCTGCGCGACGGTTCCTGTTGCCCTGTGCTTTTTGCGAGTAGCTGTTTTAGCGGTTTGGGAATAAGTATGGACTAGCGCGATTGTTCCACTGCTTTTCTGCGACCCATTGCCCGCTTTTGCTCTCTTTGGGCCTACAACGGACTCGACTTTTGCTCTCTAGGCTCAGCCTTCGCCAGAGTGATTCAAATTGCATATTCGGTGTGATTGCTATCGTGCGTTTTAAAGGTGGGTTCTCGATTGAATGTATCTCGTTTTGAGATTGACCGATAAACAAAGACGTAGAGTCATCTATCCTCCGGTCTTGGGGGCCCCACCCAACGCCGTGAAGAGTTTTTAGGCGGCTATATCAACTTGAAATTGCTTTAGTTTTTCAAGTTCATCTTGTTCAATTGGCCTGAGTTGGGGTGGCTTGATTTTCTTTTTCTTTTTCTCGCTTACCTTCGGGCGGAACCG
>CALKXO010000208.1 GCA_938003615.1 uncultured Pirellulaceae bacterium
ACGTGAAGGACGAGTCACAGGAGACGTGATTCTCACTTGCACTTTGAGTCGAGGAATTGGCAAATGATCAAAAGTAAACTCCCCCGTTCTATCGAACGGTTCGTGGTGACGATGCAAAAACATGGCGTCGATTCTCCCATGTCGGCGCGAAAAATGCTTGCCGATAGTGGCATTGAAGAAGATGACGTGATGCCGTGGGCAGAATTCGAACACCCCGTAAGCGACGGCTATGGTCGCAGCATGGTTCACCAAGGTGAAAACTATGAACTGATGGTGATGACGTGGATGCCGGGTGACTTTAGCGCGATTCATGACCACGGCGCGACTCAGTGGGGCGCTGTTTTATTTCTTGGGACAGCCGAGCACGCAACGTTCTCACACGACGGAGACGTCTTGACCACGAATGAACGAGAAGCGGTTTTTCAGGGTGATATCAACGAAGTCGATCACTCCATGATTCATCAAATGGGCAATCGCGACAGCGCCCCTTTCTTGTCAGTGCATCTTTACGGGTGTCACAGCAAGCGCCACGACATTACTGGCGACGCGCGGATTTTTGATTTGTTTGAACAAAAGATTCAATTCACTGACGGAGGCGTGTTTTACGGACTTCCCGAGGATCAGATCAATCGTCGAATCCCCGGGCCGCGTGGTGACACCGAGACAACGATTGAGCACCATCAACAGATGGCGGCACGAATCGCTCGGATGCAGGAATATGGCGTTACCGATGCGCGACTCGACACGCAGCTGAAGCAATTACATGTAGAACTGGCTTGGCCCGAGTACGGCGCTGCGGTGATGACACACTGATTTGGTTACTGATTCGAGTTCCGTCCAGAGAAAAAAGGGAGTATCGCATGCGCGATTTGTATGACACCTCGGTATTATTTCCGGAGCCTATCCGGTTGCTTTTAATCTGCAAGCCGGCAGCATATCCCCCGAAGGTTGCGGAAACTCCAGAACTTTATCAACATTTGGCGGCCGATCCGCGGTTCGAGTTATTTCATTGCGATCCGACTTGGCTTTGGGAGATCGAAGATGATGGCAAGCCGTTAGAGATTCCCGTTGTTCCCGTTCCGCGCGAGCTGTCGTATGAGGAATTTCTGGAATTGTCGGATAGGTCACAGGCGATTTCCAATCGTGTTTCTTCGTTTGATTTGGCATTTTGCCGTACGCTCAAGCCATTCCCTCTGGGGTACATGGAACGACTCGAAGAACTCGAACGCGCGGTAAAGTTCGTCAATAGCCCGCAAGGGATCGTGACTCATTTGCAGCCAACTTACCTTCCGTCGATCGCGCCGGGATTGACGCCCGATCTCATCGTGACGCGCGATGTTGATGCCGCGACCGACTTCATTCGCCAACACCAGAGGGTCGTCGCCAAGAAAGCCAAGAGTTGTGGCGGAAAAGGCGTTTTTCGAATTGCTGCCTCAGAAACAGGGTTCGTCATTGACGGTTTGAAGATTGAGCAAATGATTTTTCGTACCGCCAGTGAATGTTTGGAATTTCTTTTTGAGTTGGACGGCGATCCGTTTCAGTTCGTTAGATACTTGCCGCTGAATCACCATGGCGACAAACGGGTTCTTGTCGTTGATGGCGAGACTTATGGAGCCTACTTGCGGAAAGGGCCTGCTGGCAGCTGGATTCACAATGTCAGTTCCGGTGGAAGTTATCAGCACACGACGATCTCCGATCGCGAACATGAAATCATCCGCAGGACTGCTCCGCACTACCGCAGGCTTGGAGTGACGACGCTGGGCTATGACTTTTTGATGGATGACGATGGCCAGTGGACGTTGAGCGAAATCAATGCCGGGAATATCGCTGGCTATTCATTGCTGGAAGAGCTTACGGGTCAGCCAATCTACGACCGGTTCGCTGATTTTCTTTATCAGTACGCACCCAAACGAACAAGGTCACACTGCAATGATAGAAAGTGGCAATGTCTTGGGGGACGGGTTATTCCAAATTTTCTGGATGCACCCAGGCTCGCGGAGCAGTCTTGATTGATGTGTCAACACTAGAAACAAATCAGGCACCCACACCATCGAGCAACCGATTAGCATTGGTTGCACTTGTTGTTTCAATTGTATTGTTCTCGTTAGGTGCGCCACTGGTTAAATGGCTGATACAAAACGGGGCAAGCATCGGACTCAATGGGCGCCATGCCATATCGTTTTGCAACATTTTGTTCGTTGGAAACCTTAGCGCGTCATTGATTGTTCTTTTGTTCTTTGGTGTCGGGACAGTGATGCGCGGGCTTCGAAACACCACGTGGAAAACGCGTTACCTGCTGTTAGGTTGTGGGCTTCTTGCCTTGTTTTCTCCGGCTCTGCTTGTCCTCGCGCTACAGCACACCTCCGCAACCAATGTGGTTCTACTAAGTCGATTGGGGCCTGTGTTCTACGCTATCGTGGGAGCAATCCTCAGCAGGCGGTCGCTCGCTGTTGGCGAGTGGATTGGCTATGGCTTTATCATGTTGTCACTGGGGGCGGTTACCATCATTGGCGAGGGAGGAGTTCCTAATTTTGGTGACTTGCTGATTGTTCTCGCGGGCGTCTGCTACTGCATTTCCGCGATTGCCAATCGACACGGCTTGGCACAAGCCGGAACGCCGGCGTTCATCTTTTCTCGCAACTTCATTGCGGCGATCGCGTTTGGCTTTATCGCGGTTGTTCAATTTGGATGGTACCATTTTGCAGACCTGATTCATCCACAACTTTGGTTGGTGCTGTTTGTATACGCGCTCGTTGCGATTGCATTGGCGCAGCTTGCGTGGTTCTTCGCATTGGAAAGAGTCAGCTCCAGTACGGTTGGTTCGATGTCGGTTATTAGTCCCGCCACGGGGCTGTTATTTGCTTGGTTGCTGGTTCACGAGCGCCCGGAAGTCCAACAATGGCTGGCTTTGGGTCTGCTGTTGATCGGCATTGGAATTGCCAACATCAGAAGCGTTCAGAAACACCGTGAACTTGTTTCGACGATCGAGCCCATTTGAAAAGAGACCATCCGGACATCATCAAGTAGCTCTTCCCTGACCCCACTGCCAGCGAACTCAGGTAAATGCTTCTTGACCCAATCG
>CALKXO010000209.1 GCA_938003615.1 uncultured Pirellulaceae bacterium
GCCTTCAACGCGCCGTTGGCTTTTTTCTCAAACGCCGACGTCATCTTCAGCAGCCAGAAGTGGATTCAGCGCCTATTTGATTGGTCGCTGCTGGAACGTTTTGAGCCATTCGGACGCGGCCTGATTACTGCTTCGTCAATCTGTTATTTCTTCGGAATCGTCGTGATCGGTATCTATCTGAGCATGGTTCTAATCGGACGCCGGCACTGGCTTGGCGGCCGCGACGGCACCTCCATGCTTTGGCATTTCGTTTTACGAGCCTGTTTTTTGTTTGTGATGGTGGTGTCCGCCGTTCTGATCGTTCAGCACAGCAACCTAAACCGGGCGCGAATTGATATTTCCGACGAAAAGGTCAGCACGCTTTCCCCATCAACACTCAAATTGTTGAATAGGCTCAGCAGTGAAAATGAAGAGGCTCAGTCGCAGGCTCCGATCAACGTAACCGCTTATGTCGGCAATGACATTCCGGCAGAATTTGTGCGGACAAAATACGACTTGGTGAACTTACTACGTGAGTTCGATGCACTTGGCGGCTCACGGATCAATGTCGATCTGCAACAGGGAGTCGAGCCTTTCAGCAAACAAGCAGTGCTCGCATCTAAACGATATGGAATCCGGCCACAAAAATTTTCCACGCAGTCGCGCGGCGTTAAGCGCGAGGCGGAGGTAGTTCTGGGACTTGCAGTGGCCAGCGGTGTTGAGCGCGTCGTGGTGCCATTTTTGCCCTACGGAACGCCAGTCGAATACGAATTGATGCGTTCGATTAACACCGTTTCTCAGGACCAACGCAAAACGATCGGCATCGTCCTGACCGATGCCCTCATCCATGGGGCGGTTGTTCCAGGGCCTGAGGGAAGAGCCGTGCAGATCCCAATGCTTAAAATCGTCAGAGAACTGGCGAAACAATATGAGGTTGAACTGGTCAACGCGTCCAGCGAAATTGATCTTTGGGTCAGTGGGGACGAAGGTGAGCCAGATCAGCGCCGCTTCGCGATGCTGTTGGCAGCGCAGCCTTCGAAAATGTCTCAGGCCGAAATGTCGAATTTGATTCTGGCGATCCAATCTGGGCAACCCACGGCAATTTTTGAAGACCCATTCCCCAATTCATTCAGCTTCAAACGGCACGTGCCTGGAACCTTCGGGCCGCGTGTGCTGGGACGGCCCGGCCAACCGGCCGACATTCAGAATCTGTGGAAGGCGCTTGATCTCGATACCGACCGAGTCAGTGCCGGTAACGGGCAGTATGTACCTTGGGTCGTGTGGCAACCCGAGTCCTACAATCCGTATCCAAAAGACAAACGACTCAACCAACCCGAACTGGTGATTGTGAAGCAGGGAAAATCACCCACACTGGCGTTTCACCCGACACACCCTTCGACCAGTGGTATCAACGAACTGTTTTTTCAGTATGCCGGTTATGTTAAACCAACGGCAACTTCCGAATTGGAGTTTGTGCCTTTGGTGCAAGTCAGTGGCGCCGGGCGATTGCGTGGTGATTATGCCATGCCGCAGGTACCTGAGTCCGCACGGGCCTCGAAGCGCGTCCTGTCTGAAAGCGAACTCGTTCTGGCCTGTCATATCAAAGGCGCTAAAAGTGAAGAGCAAGATCCTACAGCGGCTCCGTCGAAAGATCGCACCAATGTGATTTACGTGGCCGATCTGGATGTTCTCTCTGACTACTTCGTTGACATTCGCAACCGACCGATTCGCGACGGCATCGAATTCTTCTTCCAGGATATGAGCTTCGCTTTGAACATCGTCGATTCACTGGCCGGTGATGATACATTTCTGGGACTGCGGAACCGGCGATTCCGTCACGTGACCCTTGGCAAAATCGAGACTCAGAAAGAAAAAGAACTGCAGAAGGTTTTTGAGTTGAACAATCAGTACGAAATTGATTTCAAAATTGAAGTTGAGAAAGTTCAGGCGAACGCGCGAAAGAAATTGCGACCGCTGGAGGAAGAAATCAAGAACTTGGAGGATCGTCGTGACGCGCGGAAGTCCTACGACGCGGCAGCTCTGGCAGCCAAGCAGGGAATCCTGAAACAGCAGCAGCAAGAGCAGGAACAAAAGCTGAAGATGCGTGTCCAAGAGTTGAACAATTCACTTAACGAGAAAAAACGGCAGGCGGATCTGGATGCCGAGTTGGCGATTCAGGAAATTCAAAGAACCTACAAACTGGCTGCCGTCGTGCTGCCGGTGATTCCTCCGTTCTTATTGGGCGTGTTTGTGTTCACTCGCCGACGCCTGCGAGAGCGTGAGGGAATCTCCAAGGAACGCAGACTTAAGTGATCCGCGCGTAATCAACCCGCGCGTACATAAGTTACGGGCGTTGAACCTCATTGAAGCACACGATAAACCGCCACGAAACGGCAACCAAAATTTGGACCACCCAAAATTTGGACCACTCGAAATTGGGACCACTCGGAAATGAAATCAGCAATTCAAACAACTGCCTTGATGGGTGTCATGGCCGCAGTTGCCGCAGTCGCGGCGGCTTGGGTTTACCCGTGGCCAAAAATGGTCACCGAAAATGCACAGATCAACAAACCACTGTTTGAGGATTACGACACGTCGTCAGTGCGCGGAATCGAAGTCGTAGCCTACAACGAAGACACAAGCCAAATTGACCGCCTGCGTCTTAGGCGCAAGGGCGAACGCTGGGTGATCGCTCAGAAAAGCGATTTTGATGTCACCGGCGGCGATCGCGTTATCGAAATCACCAAAGCGTTAAATGGGCGAACGGTTTTAGAGGTCACCTCGGACAGCCAAACGGACCACGTCAAGTTTGGGGTAGTCGATCCTGCAGACGCCAACAGCGCTACCAGTCGGTCGAGCCTAGGGACGCGATTGGAATTGACCGACCGCAATCGAAAACCAATCGGCAGCTTGATCATCGGTCGTGCCGTAAAGAACAAGCCTGACAATCATTACGTCCGAGTGTCGGGGAAGCCAACCGTTTACACAATCGAATTCGACGACAGCATCCTGTCGGCAGATTTTTCAAAATGGACTTCACCGAATCTGCTGGGACTCCCCACCTCGCAAAACAGCCAACGTCTGTTGTCGACCGTTGATGTCAGTAAGTATCGCATGACTGCTGCGGACAAAAAAGAAGAAGTCTATGAAATCAATTTTGCCGTTAAAGGTGAACCTGCGCGAATGGGCGTCGCCAGCGCTCGAGCGGGCGGCGAAGAAATTGAAACCTCGAAAGTCCCCGCACCTTTTTTTAATTCGGTGGTACAGACGCTGTTTCAGTTGCAGATTTCAGACGTCGTCAACCAAAGTAAATCGGCGGTTGACGCATTACGTAGCAAAGTGGACGCCAGCAAAGAAACGTCGATTTCCGAGTTGCAAAAAGGCGGCTTTTTCTACCGCCAATGGAAAGACGAAGGGCACCAGTTCGACGCCGCCAACGGCAAGGTATCGCTGGGGATGTCCGACGGTATACGGTATCACGTTTTAGTCGGTGGCATTGCCAATCAAGTCGGCAGCAGTGACAGTTTGAAACTCCTTTACCAAGTGATGCTGACCGCTGATGTGGATAGCTCGGGGTTCGCTGAACCTGAAAAACCAGCCGACTTCGACAAAGACGAGGCCAGCAAAAAAGCTTATCTTCGGGAGGTCAAAGAACGTGACCTATTGATCGAACTCGCGGGCAGACAAGCGGCCGAGTTCAACCGAAAACACAGCATGTGGATCTATGTGATGGACGAAACGGTCATCAAAGGACTGTTCCCGGAGTTGGAAATTTCGCCATAGGTTTGGTCCCCTTAGCAAACTAGTTCGTCGCTTTGCTTTGCTTTTGGCATCGTCATCCCCTTCGTTACCAACGATAGCGAGGTTGATGATACCATCGTTTACTGATGCTCCAGATGCTGTTGGTGTTTGTTTATTCCCAGTCAATTGACGTGTCAATTCTTGTGTATGAATATACAGTTCATCAAGGCTGATTTCGGGATCGATACCACTGGTTGATTTCCTGCTGAGCGCCATGAGCAAGCACTCAGTAAAAGCACCGTTCTCCCAGCGATCATCTTCGAGACTGACTTCGCTGGATTGGCATGAGGTGATGATTCGTTTCTGAGTCCCTAGCCAGACATCTACATTTCGCGAATGCTGGGTTTTGAGGACCTGACCGCCACGCGTATTTTGCACACCCCCAACATGATCAATCCTATGTTCTTGAAGACTGGCTTCAGCGCATGGTTGTCAAAGAGACCTACCCGGCCTATGAACAAGCGTCTGTCTTTGGAGATGACACAAGTTGGCGACGAACTCCAAGAAGGTCCGCAGCAATTGTTTGCTGGGTTGGCGTCCCAAGTCGCACATCGCCGGTCAAAGCGCCCCCTGATTTGTTTGAAGGAAAAGTCAAAAATGTGATCGCAGCATGAAGCGGAGACCGAGTTGCACCCATTCGAGATCCCAATTCCAAATCTGGATGAAGCACTAGGCCGCTCATTCGCCGTGGCCTTCTCTCGGTTTCTGATTTTCGGGCAGACTGTCAACGTCCACCTGCACACTCAGAAACGCAACCAGATCGCGTAGTTCGGACATCGTTAACAGCTTGTGCAAGTCTTCAGGCATTCCCGACTTGCCGGCCTTCATTTCGTCGATCATGTCTTTGTCGACACGCGTGACGTTTCCGTCCGAGTCCATCAACGTCATCTGCGTATCGGTTTCTTCCTTGACCACCCCCGTGTGCATCATCCCTTCATCGGTCAGCACCACGACTTGAGCATGGCCCTTGGCAATCTGCTTGCTAGGTTCGACGATCGATTCAAGGATGTATCGCCGATCATGAGTTTTGCCGATCGCAGAGAGGTATGGAGCAACTTTCCCACCAGTCACACCAATACGATGGCATCGCACACAGGAGACTTCGGTTTTTCCGTAGAAAATTCTGGAACCCTTTTCGATGTCGCCGCCATAAAGCGTGTCGGCATACAGGTCGGTAGGGACGCCCGATTTTTTTAGCGTCGCTTGGTGAGTCTCAAGCAATTTGCTGCAAGCCTCATCCTGACGGGCCGTTGCGGCCTGCACCGCGTCCAAACGAATTGAATTCGCTAGTTTGTCTTCGGCCAGTAGCGTCATCGTAGTCTTCAGCAAATCAGCCGACCCTGAGTCTTTCATCCCTCCCAACGTTGTCAGCGCCATTTGACGCTCGACCAAACCGTCGCCTTCTAATGGCTGACCGACTTCGATTCCAGTAAGTGACTTCTTCAACAAGCCAACCGCTTGATCGGGTGAAGTCTGCGCGACCAATTGGGCCGTCGTTGCCGCCAGCAAGCGCGGCAGCGCGTCGTAATCCGCAGAAAGCGAATTCAGTAATTGCCCAAGTCCGGGATCTTTCAGTTTCCCCAACGCTTTGAGTGCCGCCACGCGTGTCGATTGCTGCGCCTCTTTGCTGGCGATCAATTGACTCATAGCGCCGCCGATCTCCTTCAGCTCCAACGCGGAAGCCGCTTCAATCGAGGCATCGGTTAGTTCCGTTTCGCCGCCGCCGACCAGTTTTTCAAACACTGCCGAAACGGCGGACTGAGCATCCGCGAGCTTACGCGTGGTCATGTCGACAGGGCGCCAAGCACCGTGGACCGGATCGCGATTGGATGGTTCCATCCACGCTCCCAAAAGTTTCACCGCATCAACTCGTCTGTCCAAAGGCTGAGAATCGTCGGCGGCAAAGCTGGCCAGTTTCTGGGCTCCCTCGGCCGTTCCCCGATGGTGATTGGCGCTGATGATTCGGCGCGTCCTGTGATCTGACATCTCACCGTTGGCGTTCGAAGCCGTCAACTCTCCAACCAAATGCA
Organism: uncultured Pirellulaceae bacterium; assembly: GCA_938003615.1. GTDB lineage: Bacteria > Planctomycetota > Planctomycetia > Pirellulales > Pirellulaceae > Mariniblastus. The sequence goes on from CALKXO010000209.1 coordinate 5,811, forward strand.
TTTGCGAAACAATAGGTAAGTCATGGATCGCTCGCACAGCTTCCAGCGCAACCTTGGGGTCAGCATCACCCAGCATGCGTGCAATCGCCTCTCCAATCTCGGAAAGATTCTGCTCAGATGAATCAATGGAAAACAAACCCTCCTGATACATGTGCCGCAGCGC
>CALKXO010000210.1 GCA_938003615.1 uncultured Pirellulaceae bacterium
CTGGTCACTGCTCATCCTTGGTTTGGTGTGTGAGGTAAGAGTCCTCATCAGACCTTGGATGGGCATTTCAATCACTTTCGAATAGACAGTATAGGGGGGGCGGGGCAGGACAAAATTTAAGGGGTGGCAGCACTAGCGGAATGGTCTGTTTCCAACACGAGGATTCAATGGCCGATCTTGCTAGACACCAATCGTGACCTTTATCGTGGCTATGGCTTGGCGTCCGGTTCTTGGTGGGCGCTTTCTCGTCCGTCTGCGATTTGGAAATACATCAAGCTGATCTTTGCGGGACACGGTTCGCTGAAGAAGGGCAAAGATATTCGTCAGTTGGGCGGCGACGTTCTAATTGACCCGCAGGGAATCGTGCGACTGCATAGCGTCTGCGCCACACCTTTCGATCGGCCCAAGGTAAACGCGATTTTGGATGTGGTGCGTGGCGGAGCAGGATCATCCGATTAGTCTTGCGATGATCCTCGTTTCCTGCCGCAACAATCCTGCAGTCTTCGCCGGAATGCCCCGTACCATTTGGGACTTGTCGAATACCGCCTTTCTTGGCACAGATGCTGTGATAAGCAATCGGTTCCCCGATGCGGTTGAGATCTATTGCCTCTTTGACGCTGATGGATTCGCGGACTATTTGGAAAACGGACACTACTCATCCATCAAGCACGGTTGGCATTTTAATACCAGTGTTTGTTGTGACCGAGCCAAACGCGTACGGTACCTCCGACGCCGACGTTTCTGTTTCACCTCTTCCGATCCTGACGAAAGAAAATCGAGTCGGGCTTGAAAATCCGAACTGCTGGTGGTCTGATAATGCGATCAATTTCAGTCATTTCCCATCGAAAGAGCTACCCCCACCATGAGTGCTGAAGATCGCCTTAAAGAACTTGGATTCGAACTGCCGCCAGCCCCCAAAGCGGTCGGTGTCTATAAACCGGTAATGACCGTTGGTAATCTTGTATACACCTCTGGGCACCTACCGATGATGCCAGACGGAAGTCTGCTGACCGGTTGTGTCGGCAAAGACTCGACGCAAGAGCAAGGCTACGACGCCGCCAAACAGGCAGGCCTCGCCATTCTTTCGACGCTGCAGGCACATCTAGGATCGTTAGACAAAGTTAAACGGGTCGTGAAGATTCTCGGCATGGTCTACTGCACCGATGACTTCATTCAGCAACCGGCTGTCGTCAACGGCTGCAGCGAATTGATGGCCAGTGTCTTTGGAGAAGACGCGGGCGTCGGTACTCGAAGTGCCGTCGGCGTTGCCGCGCTGCCGCTGGGCGTGTTGGTCGAAGTTGAAGGCATTTTTGAGATCGAAGCGTAGACAAAAGGCCCTGCTGTTTTTACGCGGGCGCGGTGCTGCCGGTGAGCGACAAAACGCTCACTTTAGGCCGGAGACGCCGGAGGCAGGTATAAGAAATGCCGTTGGCGCGAGCCTGTGTCGCCCTCTGGGCTTTGCACGCGATTCAAACCTATCCGGTGGCTTACGGTAGCGGCAACGGATATGTCGGCCCTCGGCCTGAACCACATTGAGAAAAGTAACAATGCCTGAGATTTTTGACCACGTTTACCCATCGGCCCAAGGGCTCTCGGAACGACTGGCGATTGCCCTGCGGAAGATAGAATTCACTCGGAACTACACAATGCTCTCGCTTGAGGGGCTAAGTGATGACGATTGGTTTTGGATGCCCGAAAACGCACATGGTTATGTGACTCATATTGCTTGGCAGGTAGGGCACATCGCCATGTCTGAATATGGCTTGACTCTTTTTCAGCAGCGTGGCCGAAAGCTCGAAGATGCCGAGCTGATGTCTGGCAAGTTCCGGAAGCTGTTCATGAAGGGCACCACGCCCCAACCAGATCGAGACGCTTATCCTGCACCCGAGGAGATATTGAACGTGCTGGATAAAGTCCATCAGCAGATGCGATCCGAAATGGCATCGCATGAGGGAACCCTAGACGAGGAGCTTGGTCCTCCGCATGCGGCGTATGCGACAAAATACGGCGCGTTACTCTTTGCGCCGGACCATGAGATGCTGCACGCCGGGCAGATCGGCATGCTGCGGCGGATGATGGGCAAGCCGCCAATGCGATAAAGTGCCGTGCTGCGGGACTCGACGGGCGCGGACTACTGGACTAATTACCCAAGCCTTCCAGCAGGTTCTTTTCATGTTCCTCAACACCAGGGTAGGTGATGGTAAACATGCCAGATTCAAGACGCAGCAGCCATTCTTTTTGCTGCATGAACCAAAGGTGAAATTCGAGCACCTCATAAGTGTAATCGACTCTCTGTTCAATGCCGCCGATCGCCAAGCCGGGGTTCCTTGCGTCGTCGCGTCGGCGTTTGTAAAACATCGACAGAATTTCACGACGACGCCGCTGAGCAGTTTTGGCGCAAAACTCAGGCTGCTCGCCGAGGGGCGCAGAGGCTACTGGTGCCTCGGGTGCGACAGGTGTCTCTTCTACTGCGGCAGCTGGCGGGACTGGCGAAGCTTCCGGGACTGGCGAAGCTTCCAAGCCTAGCGAAGCTTCCAAGACTGGAGGAGCTTCCAGGACTGGAGGAGCTGGCTCAAGGGCTCGTTCGGCCATCAGCTCAGCTGGTTGCCCAATCGATTGCCCGTGCGGTGCCGCAGATTGAACGTTGGGTATCGGGAAACTAGGTTGCCCCGGCGGAAACACGATCTCCGACGGCGTCGTGCTGTACATTCCCGGATGAACGGGCTGTTGCGCTGGAGCGACAGCCTGTTGGGGCGGTGCTTGGGCGACGGGAGCAGCAGGTGGCTGCGGATGAGCATGCGGCGCCGCGAGGATAGAAGCTTGTTGTTGAACCGCTTTTAGCTGATGTTGGTGTGCCAGATATTGGTCGTACTGATGGCGCGTCGCGGGGTCGCGGAGCACTTTGAAGGCTTCTACAGCCAACGGCACTCGGGAGTGGTCACCTGAGGTTTCCGCATCGTAAGCCAGTTGGCGGAACAAATCCTCGATGCGATCCAATTGATCCATCGGAGTTGCGCCCAGAACTTCGTAATAATTCGCTTGCTGTGTTGCGTCGGCGGTCATAACCGTAAAGGGGATTGAATTTTAACTGATGAAGAAGAAACGTGCCCAATAGTACCTCACAGCAAACCGTGTTTCCGAGGAACTGCTAAAAAAGTCTTGTCGGGCCGATTAACAGAGGAAGCTGATACGTTTTTTTCCGGTTAGTGCGATACGGCGATTGGCCATCTTTGGGCGCAACCGCTATGGCTTTACAGCTGGATTAATGTCGGGGCACACAAGTGCTCGATTTCCGCCGTGATCAATTTTTCAAGCACTTCCCGCATCGGAGGCCGTTTGGCCGGATTCTTCAGCAGCATTCGGCGAACCAGTCGGTAGATCGGGGCAGGGCACACAGGTTGTTGGATCATTAAATCAACCGGCAGGATTTTCTGCGATGCATTGGCGATCTCCTTGATCGACTGACCTTCGTAGGGAGCCACGCGGCTGAACATTTTGTATAACAACGCTCCCAACGCGTAGACATCGCTGGCGAAATTGGCGTAGTAGCCTTTTTCGAAACACTCGGGTGCGGTGTACTTCGCGAGTTGCAATCGGTCGTGCGGAAGCCAAGCCTCCTGTCCGACGGGATGCGACTGCGACCAACCGATCAGCGTCGTTCTGCCCGTTGGCCCCAATAAAACATGGGACGGGTCGAGTCCTAGATGCACGCGCCCGCGCTCGTGGCTGGCGTGAAGCGCTTCGGCGATTTGCCGTCCCAACCAGATCAAACGATTGACGGTTGTATGGCAGTCTCCGGCCTGAAAACGATCCAGTGACTTGCCCGTCATCCATGGCTGCACTAGAAAAAACGGAGGCCGATCTAATTCCGCGTCCAACAGCCTGATGACGTTGCCGTGCATGATTCGCTCGGTCGCGACCGCTTCTCGGCCAAGTCGATCGAGGGCGAACTGCAGTTTCGCAGGAGTTAAATCCGGATTGACCAACTTGATCACGTAGTCCCAAGGGTGGTCTGATCCAAGGGATTTTGGTTTGGCGCGAAAAATGTGATACCAGTGGCCCGCGGTTACGGGGTTACCAATCTTCCAATAAGAGACGACTTGGTCGCGTCGGCCAAGGAAGGTTTTTGCCGGAGTGAGGTGCATAGTGAAGAACTGGCTAAAAAATGGGTGCGCAGGGCAGGCAGCGCCGAAGCACTGCCGTCGCCCGCGAAGGTCGATGTGAAAACGCGCCAATGGATGTTCAGCTTCTTCAACCGCACAACGCCGCAGCAGAAACTGACTCGCTTGTTTGGTTTTCTTTTTCGACCAATGACGATGGAGTACCCATTACTTCGTCGTTTGTGATAGCACGAGTGAAGGTGACGGAAAATATTCCGGTCGCGACGGATTGGCCGAGCAGGGATGGTTTTGCGCGTTTGTCTGCTTTGACTGGTCGTCCACAAAGCCGCGCGGCAAAGCGGCATTCAATCATTTTTTCTTTCCGCAATCGCTTAACTGTCGTGAACAATTGACCGGGCCGTTCGTATCAACGTGGAAAATCTGTTTGAGCGTGATGACTTGTCATGCACCGCCATCCAATTCAAACAGAAGCCTAACCACACACACCACCCACTCAAAAACATCTCTTTCTGAAACTCCTGTGATGCAGAACTCTCCCCATCTTATGCAATTCGTTTCATCACTACTCAAATTGGTTTCATCAAGGGGGGGCGTTGCAGCAACGATTCCTTGGATGCTGGTTTTTGTTTTCGCAGGCTGTAGTGCTACCGGCCCCTTTCAACCACACTCGGCCTTCAAGCAGGCTGTTCTACCCAGTGGCTACCAAAGCGCGTATCAGAATCAAACCGGATATGGAACGCAGGGCGCAATCGCACCGCAGTGGCAGTCGTCTAACTACCCGCCGCAGTACGGCAATGGGAATCCTGCATACGGTTATGGTGCGACGCCGCAGCCGACTTACGGCGGTTACCGATACGGTGGCCAAGCGGCATACCCGCAAAACAACCAAGGCTTAGGCGGTGGATTGATGAGTCCGTTTGTTGGAAGAAACTACACCAGTGGCAGTTGCTGAGGATCGTAGCATCAAGCACCGTGTGTGCTTTCTCGCGTGGTGGCTTTAGGGGATTTAGTGGCTGAAGCTTAGCGGCAGTCGGCTATTAGTAGGTCCCTCTCTCCGAGGTTGTGAATTTTTCGCAAGGTTGTTTGTCGTACCGCCTTTAGGCGGAATCGAACCGGGATATCCTGTCAAATTCCGGCTAAAGCCGGTACTACGAACGGCGTGATCGATCCTTACAAAAGCAATGTTTTGAAAAAATCACAACCTCTGAGAGAAGCGACTGCTAATGGGAAACGATCGCTCAAAACTCTAACAAGTGGTGGTGTTCACCGAGATGCCGCGTTAAATCACCTCTTTAAAGCTGGACGATCTCTTTACCCAAGCGGGGAAAGACGCTCAGGTTATGCTAAGCCCATGACGGCTCTCATGAAAGAGCTTTCCGCGGGGATCCGCACGCCCCTTGCTATACGGATTTGCCGATCGCGGCAACCTTCAACAGGCGGAACAGTCTCATCGCACCGCAACGGAGTGCTCCTCGGGGAGCGTTGATGAAGCGTGGCATAACTGTGCATTGGTATTACGAACTGTTGGTAAACGGCATTGGCCACTTCGGCATCTGCCAGAACATCGTGACGTACTGCCGGGCTTGACCCATGCTACGAAAATACCGGAAGAACCCTTTAGTGAGTCGATGTTTGACTTCCATCGCTTTTTGGCTCAGGGAGGGAAGTTTTCAGAAATGGCAGTTAAGTTAGTGAGGAACACCCGCCATCATTTCTGCCACTTCCGCTTTCAAGTCCGCGAAGTCCTCAGTCGGAAGCTTCAGCGCGTTAGCGATGGCGTCGATCAATTTGTCCAGTTCAAGATTGCTGGCGACATGCTGTCCGGATTGGTTGACCAAAAACAGTGTGGGGTATGCTTTTACGCCAAACTGAAGTTTGAATTTTCCGTTGTCCACGACGTTCCTCCATGATAGCGGATGCTCTTTAAGGAAGGCCGCAAGATCTTCGGCGGAATCGCTGGCGAATCCCACGATCTCGAATCCATGCGGCTTGAATGCCGCGCGGATCTTCTCGAGCGCCGGCAATTTCGCAAGGCAGGGAGAGCACCAAGTTCCCCAGAAATCGATCACGACGACTTTGCCCTCGTACTGCTGAAACGTTACGGCGTCTCCGTCTGCCGTTTCGCCTGCGAACGCGGGGGAGGTCAATTTAGGAGGCATCTGAGCCATTTTTCGTTCGTGCACGCGCTTGAGTGATGCTGTTTTCTCTCCGTCGATTCCGTTAAATTTCCAGACACCTTCTTCGTTGATAAATTTGGCGACTGATGGCGCGGCGCCAGCGTCAAATTTCTTAGATTCGCCCTCGGCCTGCCTAGCGATTTGCAGAAACACAGAATCCTCGGCGTAGGCGCTACGTTCAACAGGTCCTCGTACCAAAATCAACTCCATCGGGGCCGTTTTATTAGCCTCCCACAGTTGGCCGATGATCTTCCAGCGCTGGCCATCCTTGTCCAGAATTTCGAGCGTCTTTGGGACGGCATCAGCGCCCAGTGATTTCAGTTCCAAGTCCAGACCGTGCTCTGCTAGAACAGGCTTCAGTGCATCGCGCACCGAATCGAATTCCTCGGGATAGTTTTTGCCAATTTCTGGATCAGTCAGCAGCATTGAGAACGATGTGACCCAGATCGCGACCTCGTTGGCGCCCTGTTCGGTCATCAGCGGTTCAGCAGATGAAAAATCGCCTGAGTTAATCGCCACTCTGATCTTCGCCAGCGAGTCTTTGGCCGATTCGATGTCGGCAGTGTGATCTTCGATCGTGTCGCTGCTCTGGGCGTGTGCGTACCCAGAGACCTGCCCTGCGAAACAGCCAGCGATCAGCATCAACGCTTTTGCCAGCCAGAACGCTCCAGTATTGCGGGCGGTGAACCTAGAAAGGATGGCGGTGTCTGACGCGATAGTGGGGTCTTGTTTCATTGCTGTTCCGGTACTTACATAGTTAATTCACAACCGACTTTATTCATTTTGCTCAACCGCGGCAAGCCGATCGTTTGTGCGCTGGCGGTATGTCCAAGAGAGAACTTGTCTTTTACGGTGTTCTGCTCATAATCAGACTTAGAACCTATCCACAAACCTCGAATCGGACAGGAATGTCCAATCTACGACGAGCTTTCGGAATAGCTTTCGGAATAGCTTTCGAAATAGTTTCGAAATAGTTTCGGAATAGCTTTCGAAATAGTTTCGGAATAGCTTTCGAAATAGTTTCGGAATAGCTTTCGAAATAGTTTCGGAATAGCTTCGGAATAGCTTCGGAATAGCTTCGGAATAGTTTCTTAATTGTCGTCTTTCACGCGGCGGAGGACGACTTCATCTCCCCAAACGTAAACCACCTCACAGGGTAGTCACTTGAGCGCATCTGGAACTGAAACGACGACCGAAAAATCGACAGAAGATGTGGCTGCCATCATGCACCAGATTGGCGTTCAAGCGAAATCGGCTGCGTCGCGATTGGCGATCGCCTCCGCCGAGGAAAAGCGAACGGCACTGCGATCGGCAGCGGCATGGTTAAAGAAAGACGCCCAAGTTGTGCTCGAGGCCAATGTGAAAGACATGGATGCCGGTGAGAAACGAGGGCTCTCCAAGGCGATGCTTGATCGATTGAAATTGGACGAAGATCGTATTGACGGAATTGTTTCGGCGTTGAACGCCATCGCTGAACTAACTGATCCCGTCGGACAAAAGATCGCTCAGTGGGATCGCCCCAACGGACTGGAGATCGAGCGCGTGCGCACGCCGCTGGGTGTGATTGGGGTAATCTTTGAAAGTCGTCCCAACGTGACCGCTGATGCGGGAGCCTTATGTTTGATGGCCGGCAACGCGGTTATCCTGCGAGGCGGCAGCGACTCGTTCCATTCATCGGGGGCGATTCACAAGTGTATGGTCAAAGGGCTGGCTGAGGCTGGCCTTCCCGAGACCGCGATTCAGATCGTGCCGACCGTTGATCGCGCCGCCGTCGGAGAGATGCTCAAAGGGCTCGACGGAAATCTGGACGTGCTGGTCCCGCGCGGCGGCAAGGGACTTGTCCAGCGCGTGCAAGACGACTCGCGCGTGCCAGTGTTTGCTCATCTGGAGGGCATCTGCCATATCTACGTCGATCAATCCGCCGATCTGGACATCGCAAAGTCTGTGGTGCTCAACGCCAAGATGCGGCGGACAGGAATTTGCGGAGCGGCTGAGACGCTGTTAGTGGACAAAGCCGTGGCCGACAGCCATTTGTTGCCGCTGGTGACGATGCTGCACGAGGCGGGTTGCGCGATTCGCGGTGATGAAACGGTAGTTGCCGCATTTCCATCAGCATCTCCGGCTAATGAAGAAGATTGGTCAACCGAGTACTTGGACGCGATCATTTCGGTCAAAGTCATCGACGGGATTGGCGAGTCGATCGCTCATGTTGGCCAGTATTCCTCTGGGCATACCGAAGCGGTGATTGCCGAAGATGCCGCGGTGGTTGAGCGCTTTTTCAACGAGATAGATTCTGCGATCTTGATGCACAACGCGTCGACTCAGTTCGCCGACGGTGGAGAATTTGGCATGGGCGCCGAGATCGGCATCGCCACCGGTAAGATGCACGCGCGTGGCCCGGTGGGTGTTGAGCAGCTGACCAGTTTCAAATACTGCGTGCGCGGAAGCGGGCAAGTGCGCCCGTAGCACAAGCGTCTCGCTTGTCAGTGTCTTATGAAGATGAGTGGGCCCAAACGTCCGTTTGATTTCTGGTTTCCTCAGTCAACTGATACTGCGCGCTGTAGCTGCCCATTTTAGATTCGGGTTTATTTGATTTGTCGAATCTGTTATCAGATTGGCATGTCAGAATCCTCCACGCGTCAACTCGATCCCGATCCCCGCGACCTGAAGATCGCTGAGCAAGCCAAGGTGATTGCTGAGT
>CALKXO010000211.1 GCA_938003615.1 uncultured Pirellulaceae bacterium
GAAGCCGGAGACTTGTATTTGCCAACATCCATTGTGAACCACCTACCAAATGATAAATAAAACCTCTTTCAGTGGAACAAAAATCAAGCTTTAATGCTGCCCCAATTTCAGACGCAATACCAATCTTTTAACACCCCAGGATAGCCCCCAGCCTATCTGTTGTTACGCCCCCCCAAATCACCGTCGGTAGTTTTTTCAATTGGGTTAAGACTGATGTCGCCGGTAGCACGAATGGTAACCTTATAGGTGCGGCCTTCTTGGGCTTTGATGTGCGGCGCCTGTCCGCCGACCGCCCGGATTCCCAATTCATCCTGCCGAGCCGGATCATTGCAGACGGCATGGAAGTCCGACCAAATCTGTTTTTCGAAATCGCTGACGGCTTTCTGTTTGTAGAACTCAGGCACTTCGCTGCTGGAGTGCTCCAGCGATTGGGCCTCACTCGGTTTTTCGTCGTCACCAAAAATGCGTTTGAACTTGAAGAGGGATGCACCACGCAAAGCGTCTTCTTCCTCGATATAGCGATCCTGAAACTTCGCCATCCAAGTATCAATGAAGAACGTCTCTCCCCGTAAGGTAAAATCCTTCGACGTTCCAATCGGATTTCCTGCTGGATCAACTTCTGTAAAACGCACCTCTAGGTAAGGTTGTTTCTGATCATCGATGCCCTTTTCCATTACCTCGATAAACGCAGCGCGTTTATCGAGCTTCAGAAGTTTCACCGATGTGGCGAGCCGTTCTTTTTCTGCGGTGGTCGTTTCCAGTTTAGAAGAAATCGACTGATACTCGCTCTTTAGCGTTTCCAACTCCGCGACCGCTTCTTTGGCTTTCATCCCGGGAACGATGTAGTTGTGATAACCAAACCAAGTCACGTAACCCAATCCGCCGGCAATGGTCACCATCATCGCTGTTCGAACGGCACTGTTGACTGTTTTTACGTTCTCCATCATTCTGGATGTCATCGGAATCTCGTGGTAATTTCAGGGCGTGCTTAAATGACAGGCTTTGTTATCCTATTTACAATCGGCCTGTTGGGCAAACATCATCGCTTGCTGGCGACAATTGCAGGTTTTGCCAATGTTTCGGCCTGATCAAGCCTTAGCGACAGTTTCCATCTGCCTTGAAGTTTCCGTGACTGCGGTTTACTTTCAGAAATTTCACGCTGCGACACTTTTATGAACCATCCACCGACTGGCATGCTGGAGCGCGAGGAATACATCGAACAGGCCTATCTGTTCAAGGCCCTGCAGCATAACAAAGCGCACAGCGAGCCTGTGCAGGACATGTTGAAACAGATCAGGGAAGAAGTTCTGGCAACAACGCAGTTACCCAAGGCGATCGATTTCCTGCTAGCTGAACTGCGACACGTGGGCACAATGGCGACAGCCATGAAACGTCTGGGCCATTATTTTACGCCGTTTCAGACGTTCGTTATTGGCGCCGCTGAAGATGACCATGGGCGGTTTGACATGCAAATTGCGTTTCTGATTTTGGAAGCCGAATCTAAGTTCCGTGCTGAATCGTCGTCACCGGTGGCCATGTTCTTTTTTCAGGTGGAAACGTTGTGTCGCAATCGCTTGGATTACGACTACGGCTTGCAAGCCATCGCAATGGACCCCATTTACGACGGAACTTGGCAGCGCTGGATTTTAGAAGTTCGGCATCAACTGGGAATCATCGAACTGGCCGACCTGATCTACGTCAACAGTGAGCACTACCGTAACAAGAACCCGAACGAAGAGAGTAAAACCGCGCCACTGTTTGGCCAAAAGGAAGGCCGCATTGCATTGGCCAATCGCAAAAAGGAGCCGCACTACTTGTTCTCGGCGTTGCAGCGACAGTTGGGCTACCCCGCCGTTCCGCGCCCCATCAAACGCGATGGAACGGTTGACCTCATTCCGAAACTTCAGCGCACCGTTGAAAAGCTTGAAGTGAGAATAAAACTGTTGGAAGAGGAACAGCGGCAAAGTGGAATTGATCTGAACCAGTTTCTGCCCAAGAACAACGGCTAGTGAAGTCAGTGACCATCGCGCTCCACGCGAAATTAAGTGGTGGACTTTTTCGATGAGAGTTACGGCCGAATTAGGGCTGCGGGCGAATTAGTTTAATGTCCATCCGACGCTGTTTCCAGATTATCAGCCCCAATCAATCGACTGGCCAGTTTCCCAACGCTCAACCCCTGAACGATGATCGAGAACACAACAACGCCGTAGGTCACCGTCAAAAATAGCGCTCGGCATTCCTCGGGGAGAATCAACGCTAACGCGATCGAGATTCCGCCACGCAGGCCGCCCCAAGTCATGATGGTTGTTGTGTGAGGAACGAAGTCCAGTCTTTTCGCAAAGAACCTTACCGGCAACATCAGCGATAGGAAACGCGAAAGCAACACAATTCCGATCGCAATACCGGCCGCCATCACGACAGTCTGATCGACCTCAAGAATCAAAATCTCGAGCCCTATCAGCACGAAGAGAATCGCGTTGAGCAAGATATCCATCAGCTCCCAAAACTTATCGACGTAGGTCTCGGTCTGTTTGGACATCGCCGTTCCGCGCACGGTATCGTTGCCGACGATCAGGCCAGCGACCACCATCGCCAACGGTCCTGAGATGTGTAAGTACTGTGCTAGTGAGCAACCGCCCATCACGCACGCCAGTGTAATCATGACTTCGATCTCGTAGTCGTCGATGGATCTCAGTAACTGATACGTCCCGTAGCCCAAGATCAGTCCAAGCAAAATTCCTCCACCAACCTCAACGACAAACAGTTTGGCAATCTCCCAAACTCCCGGTGCACGGCCGTGATCCGAATCGTGACCACCGGAGTGACTTTCAGTATCGTGATGCGTCGGACCATCTTCCACCAAAGACACGTTGGTCAGCCCCGTGGCAGACGGCCCCAAACCTCCGCCATCGATTTGTTGAACGTGGACATGGGCATCATGTTTGTCGATTTCATGGTGATCGTGCCCCGGCGCTTGACCTCCGGTAGCGATATTGAAAATGGTCAAAAACACGACCACGCCAACACCATCGTTGAATAGCGATTCGCCGACGATTTTGGTTTCCAATTTCTTAGGCACGCGCGCCTGTTTAAGGATCCCCAGCACCGCAATCGGGTCGGTAGGCGAGATCAACGCGCCGAACAGTAAACAGTGAATGAATTTTGGGTTCAATCCGATCCAGCCAAACGCCAGCCAAACGCCGAAGCCCACCATGAACGTCGAACACAGCACTCCCAAGGTCGCAAACACCAGCACCGGCCAGCGCTGCACTTTCAGTTGATCGAAATTGGTATGCATCGCCCCGGCAAACAGGAGAAACCCCAACATCACATCCATCAGCACCATTTCAAAGTTGATCGCGCCGATAAGCGCGTGAGCCGAATTCATCAAAACGGGGGAGAACAGCTTGCTGACGAACAGCACGACGGTAAACAAAATCGCGATCGTCATAAGCCCAATCGTGTTGGGAAGCTTGAGAAGTTTGACATTGATATAGCCAAACAAAGCCGACAGGGCGATCACAATGGAACTAATTTCAAACAAAGACATCGGCGATGGCACTCGGAAAGGGGGGGGACTTCAAGCGGCGGTAACTTCAAGCGCCTATCGTACCTCTGAACTACAGGCGTGAAAACTGGAGCAAAACACCGATGCGGATGAGTATTTCGACCAATGATTATTTTGAGGCTCGAACTGTATTTGATATAAATAAGCAGGCTCACAACTACCGATCGGGAGAGGATCCATGAGTTGGAAACAAGCCTTGATTTACGCGTCAGTGGCTGTTGTAGTCTTCGTCGCCTGCTTCAAAGCCTATTCAGCTTGGAACGCGCGCGTCACGCCAGAGAAAATCGCTGCTGGAAAACTCCTTTTCGAACATGAGGGGACAATTGACGATCAATGGCAGACGCCACCGCTTTGGGGTGTCGCCGATTCTGCGCCCTACTTTCACGATGGGCGATCACCAACGCTAAAAATGGCTATCGAGCGACATCGTGGTCAAGCAGAGTTTTCGTCACAACAGTTCAAAAAAATAACCGCGCATGACCAACATTGCTTGAGCAGATTCTTGAAGACGCTGAGGGCTCCTCAATAGTTGAAGGATGCTGATCAGGTTGCATCAGTCAACTGAAGAACGTGCTCACAACAATTTCCGTGGTGGATCAAGTTCGACCTCCCACGTTTCCCATGAGCCAACTGACAGTACTCTTTCAGGCCTGTAGCAAGAATCGTCCTGCGAGATCAGCTTTTCTTTTGCCCGTAGTAAGTCGCCACAATCCTTCGGCTGCCGCCGCGGTTGCGGTGTTCACAAAGATAAATTCCCTGCCACGTCCCCAACGCTAAACGCCCATCGGAAATCGGGATCGTTAGGCCAGCACCAAAGAAACTTGCTTTGACATGGGCCGGCATGTCGTCCGGTCCCTCGCACGTGTGAACAAACGGCATCGTTTCGGGGCAGATC
>CALKXO010000212.1 GCA_938003615.1 uncultured Pirellulaceae bacterium
GTTCAACTGGACGTATACCGGAAAGCCCACAAACACAAAGCTTGTCGAAAAACCAAAAACTTGGCGGCAATTATGGCGAGCTAAAGAGAATACGAAAAAAATTGCTTTGGTGGCGTAACAATTACTGGTCGCCGGTCTAGGTTTCTCGTTTCAAACCAAGAAAATGCTTAATCCCCGAGAAATCACCCGTAATTGCGACTGAGCCCAAACGGCGTTCAAGGCAACTAACGCGGAAAGCCGATGGATCGGATTTGCTGATTGAAAAAGGGGCTCAGGACCGAACGGGCCCGTGCCTCCCAATTAACTGCCAGCTTAATAGTTAGTCGATGTCAAACGGACATCCCATTTCGAACGGTTCCATTCGAAAAAACGCATTTCGTTGAAAAATGGCCCTTGTGGGGATATGGGACTCATTCCTATACTGTCGGGCTTTAATAAAACCAGAATTTTGAGAGCAACTGCGATGAAAGTCCGCGCAAGCGTTAAACGGATCTGCGAAAACTGTAAGGTGGTTCGCCGTAAAGGTCGCGTGTACGTCATCTGCACGAATCCCCGCCATAAACAGCGTCAGGGATAGTCCTAAAGTAAATTTAATCGTCCTTGGCTGCTTGTCAGAATGACATAAGTAGGTCGCGAGGGGCGAATTCAGAAACCACACAATTTCACATTGTTCAGACCGCCTGAAAGCATGGCCGGCTGAATCTGCCGGAGAGAGAGTTACATATGCCTCGTTTGTTAGGTGTTGATATTCCGAATGATAAAAAGACCGTCATTTCACTGACGTATCTTTATGGCATCGGACCTCAGACCGCTCGCGATTTGTGTCGCAAAGCGGGAGTGGATCCCGAAGTTCGCGCTCGCGATCTGACTGACCAAGACATCAGTAGTATCTCGACCATCATCGAGCGTGACTACACAGTTGAAGGTCCACTTCGCCGCCACGTTCAACAATGCATTACACGCTTGCGTGAGATTAAAAGCTACCGAGGAATTCGGCACCGAATTGGCTTGCCAGTTCGCGGACAGCGCACCAAAACAAATGCTCGCACACGTAAAGGTCCAAAGAAGACTGTCGCGGGCAAGAAGGGCGTTAAGGATCTTCGCTGATCTAGGATCTTCGCTGATCTATTATTAACGCAGACGATTTAGAGTTGGGTCAATCAGAAATGATTCGAAGTTTGGAGCGCGTATCCGAACTTCGAAAATTGGCCAGTTTCACCCGCCGCCAATTAGGAACGTTCTTGGTGGTGATTGCCTGATTGGAATTCCAGCGGGCATGTTTTAAAAATATTGGAGTTTGTAGAAGTGGCAAAAACGAAAAAGAAACGAGTCCGTCGCAACGTGACGTTTGGAATCGCCCATATTCAGGCGACTTTCAATAACACAACTGTGACGATTACCGACACTAAGGGCGAGACATTGTGCTGGTCAAGTGCCGGAACTTGTGGCTTCAAAGGGTCTCGAAAGAGCACTCCTTTCGCCGGCCAAAGTGCTGCACAAACAGCTGCCGAGAAAGCCATGAAGTTTGGTGTCAAGGAAGTTGAAGTGCGGGTCAAGGGCCCTGGTAGCGGTCGCGAAAGTGCGATCACGGCATTGCAAGCTGCCGGTCTAAATATCAAGTCGATCGAAGACCGCACACCCATTCCACATAACGGTTGCCGACCTCGCAAGAAGCGACGCGTCTAATTCGACGACTCTTCAGGCATAGATGCAGTGGCCGGTTTACGCCGTCACTGGATGAAACTTTGTTTCATGCCTATCGTCGCATCACGACAAACTACAACTTTGACCTAGTCCATTTACATCACAATCGTTTCGATTGAATTTCGGAGAGAACTCCATGCATATCCGTTGGAGAGGTTTAGAACTTCCAAGCGTTGTTGAGTGCGATCGCAAATCGCTGACACCCACTTACGGAAAATTTGTTGCTGAGCCATTTGAGCGTGGTTTCGGAACCACCGTCGGAAACAGCCTCCGCCGCGTGCTGCTTTCGAGCCTCCAAGGTAGCGCCGTAACGCAATTGAAGATCCGCGGTGCAAACCACGAATTTTCATCGATCCCTGGCGTGTTAGAGGACGTCACCGAAATCGTACTGAACGTGAAATCACTGGTTGTAAAAAATTACACAGACCAGATGAAAGTCATCACGATCGAGAAAAGCACTCCCGGGCCAATCACGGGTGCCGACATCCAAACCGGTGGCGAAGTTGACATCATCAACGCCGACCACACGCTGGCCACGCTGACTGATGAGAATGCGTTCGCCGAAAATCCGTTCATGATGGAAATGGTTGTCGAAAACGGTCGCGGTTACGTTCCCTCAACGGAGCACAGTGGTCGTGATCATGAAATCGGAATCGTTCCTATCGACGCTGTTTACAGTCCTGTAACACGCGTTCGGTACGACGTGGAAGAAACACGCGTTGGCCAAAAAACTAACTACGATCGTTTGACACTGGAGATCTGGACAAACGGTTCAATCAATCCAGAAATGGCTTTGGTCGAAGCGTCAAAGATCATGCGAAAGCACCTCAACCCGTTCGTGCAGTACACCGAACTGGGGGCTCAAGTGCACGCTCAACCACAAAGCAAAGGCGGTATCGACGCGGCATTGGAAGCCAAACTGAACATGCCGATCACCGAACTGCGTTTTTCGGTTCGCGCCACTAACTGCTTGGACTGCTCTGACATTCGCACCGTACGAGATCTAGTTCAGAAGACTGAAGATCAACTGATGGAAATCCGTAACTTCGGTGAAACCACCCTAGTTGAAGTTCGGCAACTACTGGGCGAACTGGGAATGCACCTTGGCATGAAAGTTCCCAAAGCACCGGTGATCAGCTAAGTCACTGGCGGCGTTCGAGCCCGACTAACTAACTGAAGACAATAACTGTAGACATAGAAGTTTGGTAATAAGATGAGACACAGAAAAAAAGGCCGCCGTCTTGGCCGATCGTCAAGCCACCGCAAAGCGCTGATGAAGAACATGGCGACTTGCCTGTTTTTGACCGAGCGCGATGACATGTTCTACGAGGGACTAGTCCAGGCGGATGGCAAGACTGCCGTCAAACCACCAAAACACAAAGGCCGCATCACCACGACGCTGCAAAAAGCCAAAGAGGTTCGTCCTCTGGTAGAAAAATGCATCACGTTGGCCAAGAAAGCAATTCCACACATGGAAGCTGCCGAAAAGCTAAACACTACTGCCCAGCGCGGAACTGACGCGTGGAAGCAGTGGCGTGAAGGCGAAGGCTGGCAAAAATGGAACGCTGCCATCGCTCCTGCGATCAATTATCGTCGCCGTGCATTCGCTTTGCTGGGCGACAAAGAAGCCGTCAGTATTTTGTTCGAAGATGTTGCGCCACGTTTTGTCGATCGCGACGGTGGATACACTCGCATCCTGAAACTGGCTGGCGTCCGACTAGGCGACGCTGGGGTCCAAGGCATCTTGGAATTCGTCGGCAAGAACGATCGCGTGAAAGCAAAAGCTGCTGTTAAGCCAGCGTTTGCCGCCGCAGAAGAAACACCTGCAGAAGAAACACCTGCAGAAGAGGCTTCCGCTGAAGCGCAAGAGCCCGAAGCTTCTGCAGAAGAAGCAACCGAAGAAAAGACCGAAGAGTAGTCAGTTTCTTCGAGAGTCAACTCTGAGACATCCAAGCCGCCCATTGAATTCAATGGACGGCTTTTTTTGTCATCCGTTGTCATTCGCGCGGCTGTTGTGATCGTGGGCGTTCTTCGTCAGCGACGGCGGTATGCCCAAAGAAGCTTAATATGTACCCTGAAACCTCGGGACGGACAAGGAAGAGCGTCCGATCTACGACATGGTTTCGGGGGTAGGTTCTTAGCGGACGCAACTACGGTGGCTACAATTCCCTCGTCACCCAATTAACCCCGGACTCGCGCCCCTCGCCAACTAGTCCAACTCATCCAATTCAGCAGTTGTTTCAGGCTAGGTCAAACGGTTTTTCCATGGCAGCAGGTTGATGATGGCAACGTTAAGTTAGCCAACTAACATCCCAAAAAAATTTCGACCTTTTGCCCATTGGCTACGTAAAACTGAGTTCGATACAGGTGTCCAATGTAAGCACGAGGGTATGCGGTAGGCAAAAAGCAACAAAATGCGTTCCGCGATGACAACTTCGCTATATTACTCAGGTGGCTGGACACCTGAACACATTTCAATTTTCGTGTTGCTGCATGGTGATGTAGATGCGGCAACTCTTATTTCTTGGAGAAACAATGAAATCACTTATTACTCTATCTCTCGCTTTCGCAATCGGCGCTTTCCTCACAGCAACGTCTTCGTTCGCTCAGGAAACTGCAGTCAACCCTAAAACAATGGCCGCCGAACTCAGTGGCAGTGCCGAGAGCGCAGCATGCTGCAGCAAAGGCGGATGCAGCGAGGGGGAATGTCCAATCTCAGCAGCAATGGCATCACTCCCAAAAATGTCTTACAAGATTGGCGAGGAGTCAACTTGCTGTTCTCAATCGGCTCAAGCCCTCGCTGAGAAGCACGGTGCGCCGATTCAATTTGTCGTTGCCGAAACTTCTTACACTGACAAAATGAAAGCCATGACGGCATTGGTTGAGCAAACCGAAGCCGCGCTGGTCGCCTACACAACACCATGTGTGTGTGAAAAATCTGGAACAACGACTATCGCTGGCGAAAAGTGCAGCTGCCCAATGACGGCGGCCAAGCACACAGAATTGGTGAAAGCTGCTGTTGAATCGGTCAGCCTCTCGTACGTTGTTGGCGAAGAAGCTTGCAGCTGCCCGATGAAGGCCAAAGAACTGGCCGCTGGCGGAGCAGAAATGAAGTACGTTGTTGGCGGCGAGGAA
This sequence comes from uncultured Pirellulaceae bacterium, assembly GCA_938003615.1. Taxonomy (GTDB): domain Bacteria; phylum Planctomycetota; class Planctomycetia; order Pirellulales; family Pirellulaceae; genus Mariniblastus. The sequence continues at coordinate 4,840 of CALKXO010000212.1, forward strand.
ACTTGCTGCGAACTGACTGCTCGTCTGAACGTGGCTCGCGCAAAATACAAAGCGGCCGTTGAAGCCCTGAACAAAGCCCAAGCGGCAACTAGTGAAGCTACCGCCTCTACCAATAGCGAAAATAGCTAGACTACGTTTCTGGTTGTAAAGTCCCGATGGTGGATGCCGCATGGCATCCACCATTTTTTTTGAACTTGGCGGTCTTTCAGAGCTGAGTTGACATGATAGGGGGACTCGGCAAAATTCCTGATCAGCCAGAGGTTTCTGGCGAAATCCACTACGCTTAACTGATCATTCTAGCTTTGACAAAACACGAGAGGGAGATTGCCTAATATCTGCCGCAACTCCGTCGATAGCTAGGGGCGTAGTACGATCGAGTTGGCGCAACGTAGCGGCTTCTGTAGTTGTAGTTTGACCGAAGCTGATAGCGCGGAGTATCGCGTCGTTTACGGACGATAGTACGATTGATTGCCCGCACGATAGTTGTGCGAACCGCTGTAGCTTGAGCCGTGATGACCGCAGTAGCCGTAGTCGCCAGCATTGGTGTCGGCCGCCTGAGCACCGGCCAGAAATAGCGTCGTGACGCAGAGTGAAAGAAACAGTCTCATAATCGTTCTCAAGATTCAAAATTTGAGTTCTGCCGACACAGACTCGTGTGGCTTTTCATTAGGAAAACGACTACTGCCCATGCTTCTTCCGTTCGATCTGCAAATTGTTTCCCAAGCCTGTTCTTTT
>CALKXO010000213.1 GCA_938003615.1 uncultured Pirellulaceae bacterium
GATCAATCCCTGCGGATGACGCGTGCCGACGTTCTTCCGGGGGCGAATCTGGAAGACTCGCGGCACTTGTATCCCGATGAGGTTTTGGTCGGGACCATGCAGATTCCGGTCAACTATCAGTTTACGCCGGGGGCTACCAACGACGGTGCCACAGTCAAAATTCCTGTTGAAGGATTGGGGCAGTTGGATGATGCTCAGACAGGCTGGCTGGTGCCGGGCTTAATGAAGGATCGAGTCATTGCTTTAATTCGAAGTCTGCCCAAACAGATACGGCGGAATCTAGTGCCTGCGCCCGAAACGGCAGACGAGGTGGTCGAGAAGATTGCCTTTGGTAGTGGGTTCTTTAACCAAGCTGTTGCGGAGCAGTTGACACGGATTGGTGAATTGCCAGTGACACCCGACATGTTCAAACTAGAAAAGGTCTCAGACCATCTGAACGTGAACTTGCAGATCACCGACGACGAAGGCAACGTGATCGCTGAAGGACGTTCGGTCGCGAAATTGCGTGAGGAGTTAGGCGCCGAACACGCCAGCAATGTGGTTGAGGTCGCGGATTCTAGTTGGCATCGTGATGGGATTGACGGCTGGGATTGGGATGAGTTTCCCAAAGAGATTACGATTACGCGTGGGGCAACACAACTGTCAGCATTCCCTGCGATACTTGATCAGGAAGATGCCGTTGGATTACGATTGGTGGATTCACGGGTTGCCAGCGACCAAGTGACACGGCAGGGATTGGTGCGGTTGCTGAGGATCCTGCATAAGAAGAGCGTACGTTCGCAAGTCAGTTGGCTGCCGAATCTGGATCAACATGCGTTAAAGCTGGCGAGGATTATTCCCTCGAAAGAATTACGGAAGCAACTGGGAGATTTGATTGTTCGTATTGCGTTCGTGCATCTGAAGAAGATCCCGCGCACGGCCGCCGAATTTAAGACACTCCAACAAGGAGCTACGGAAAAACTTAGCATGGCGACGCAAGACGTGTCGCGCTGGTTGCCTCGACTGTCGGCGTCAGTGCATCAAGCGTATTTGCAGCTAGAAGATATTCCATCGGCGCGGAGTCCAGTCAAAGGCGACATTCGTACTCAGATTTCGTTGTTGACCGAAGGGCCGTTTTTATCGATCACGTCTTGGGACTGGTTGGTTGAGTATCCGCGATTCTTCGAGGGGATTGCATTTCGCATCGACAAACTGTCTTCGACGCCGGTAGATAAAGACAAAGTACAGACTGCAGAAATTGATCATTACCTTCAGCTGTATCACGAAATGAAAGCGCGTCACGAAGCTCAATCCCTCGTGGATCCAGAACTTGACCATTTCCGCTGGATGATTGAAGAATACCGCGTATCATTGTTCGCTCAGTCACTTGGGACGAGCGTGACGGTTTCTTCAAAACGACTAGATAAACAATTCGCCAAAGTCAGGCAGGTTTAGACTGTGTATCGATTCAAAAACATCAAGTTCCCTTGCGGCCTCTTGTCACTGGCTGTGATTTGTCTGTGCGGCTTCTTCGGATGTACACAAACGCAATCCCCCTCGACGGGTGAGAGTCCACCGACTGCAACCCAAGCGTCGGCGGATTCTGTTCAACCGGAAGTTCTCTTTGATGGAAAATCGCTCGCCGGTTGGGAGCTGACCAGTTTTGGCGGCGAAGGAGAATGTGCAGTCGAAGACGGTTCCATTGTGATGAGAGCAGGAGATCCAATGACGGCGATTAATTTGCCGGAGGACTACGATTTGCCCACAGACAATTACGAATTGTTAGTCGTGGCGAAGCGTGTTGAGGGAACCGATTTTTTTGCCACCATAACGTTTCCTGTGGGCGATTCGTTTTGCTCATTAGTCGTCGGCGGTTGGGCAGGGACATTGATCGGCCTTTCATCGGTCGATGGCGAAGATGCGTCGATGAATGAGACACGGACTTTGAAGAAACTCGAGGACGATCGTTGGTACCAAATCCGAGTGCGCGTTGGTGGAGATAATATTTCAGCGTGGATCGATGAAGAACAGGTGGTTGACTTGGATACCTCTGGCAAGAAGATTTCGTTGCGAGGCGAAATGATCCCCTGCCGACCATTGGGGATTGCTTCTTTCATCACGACTGCGGCAATTCGACAAGTTGAATTGCGACGACTAAAGAGTGAAACAGAAACGAACAAGACCGGCGTTAAATGATCAAACCTAACGACTACAGCGCGGTTGACGATGGGTTGCCGCACGAGCACTATATGAAGCTTGCGATGCAACAGGCCGTTGCGGCGTTCGAAGCGGATGAAGTTCCCGTTGGCGCTGTCATTGTTCATCAACAGCGCGTCATTGGGGCTGCCCACAACATGACGGTGCAGCTGCGCGCCCCGACAGCTCATGCCGAAATGATGGCGATCACCCAAGCGGCTGAAGCGATTGGGGACTGGCGGTTGGAGGACTGTACGTTGTATGCCACGCTTGAGCCGTGTCCGATGTGTGCGGGCGCGATATTACAGGCGCGAATTCCTAGCGTTGTATTTGGAGCGCTCGATCCTAAGGGAGGCGCGGTCGAGTCGATGTATACACTACTCTCGGACGGACGTTTGAATCACAAGTCGTTGGTCACTAGCGGCGTCTTTGGGAAAGATTGCGGGGATATTTTGACAGAGTTCTTCCGCCGCAAGCGTGCAGTGGGAAAGAAATAGTCGATTTTGGGGATTCTAGATTTTGCGCCACACTCGTTCCAAGGCTCAGCCTCGCAATGGTCGTGCTTTAGCGGATCTGCCGCATTCAGAATCAAGCAAGCAGAGCCTTAAAACAAGTGCATGGTAGTGTTTTCAACCGGTTTTCTGCCTGTTGTAGGTTTTTTTATTCGGTGTGACCTAACGTGTCACTGGGGGCAGCGATGATGATTACATCAGACAGTTGGCAATCAAATTAAGGTCGTTCGCAATGCATACCACAACCACTCTCCCTCAAACAAACGCTCGCCAAGCCATTTCTTTGGCGATGAAGGATTCGGACAACCAAGTCATCGAGCTTGAGTATCGAGACGCAAAAGGTGCCGTCAATCGGCGTGTGGTCAGTCCAATTCGCTTTGTCACGCCGGATCGATTTATGGCCCTGTGTCTTTGTAGAGAGGCTCCGCGCGTTTTCTATCTGAAGAACTGCTCCAATGTGTCAATCAAGCCTGCTTGGCAGTACGTGATGCCGGTTGAAATGGTGGCCTGCTAACGCCGGCAGTGAATTGAGAGAGATGAAAGTCGGGCGAGAAAATCTCTCATAATTTTGTTGGAGGTGGATTTGAGGATTGATACGTTGGTTGAAGTTACCAACCACCACTACCCAAACAGGGGCTTTCACTATGGGAAACGCACTTCCATACATTCACGTCGCAGATCGAGAAGGAAACAAGTACTTAACCGTTTTTGACGGGAAGAGGCTGACGGTACTTGAGAACGTCAGCGCAAAGGTCGCCAATGGCGAAATTGAGAAATTGAGAAATTGAGAAATTGCAACAAGGCGCGGAGCCGATCGATGCTTTCGTTGCTGGCGAAAAAATGTTTGATTATCAAGCGATGAAGAAGCTGGCAACCGCCGA
>CALKXO010000214.1 GCA_938003615.1 uncultured Pirellulaceae bacterium
AGTGAAGGAATGCTGCCGAGCACGGAGAGCGTCGTGTATGTTGAGGCAATAAGTTGGTCGCACCCGACAGTTGGGCTCGTTGCATTCGTGTCGCCCGGTTCACCTGCTTTTCGTTGCGGTTCTCCAAGTTTCGAAACTTGATCGAGAAACTCCTTGGCCGTGAATTTGGCAGGGCTGAGGGGGCGATTGTTTTCCACCACAGACTGCAGCGAATCATTTTGATTTTTTGCGTGCGTCCACAAGTCCTCGAGGGTTATTTGGCGCGTTGCTGCCAAAAGGCTTGCTGCTACTGAATAGTTAGAACAGGCAGTTAGTATCAGCAAGTCCTCTGAAGCAACTGGATCAAGAATGGAGATTCTCACATCTGTGACGGGCTTCATTTCAAATAGTTCTTCGTGTTCCTCGCGAAGTACTGTGTCTTGGAGAAGAGAAAGTGTTTCGCTCATTCGCGATAACACGAGTGAAGCCGCAGAAGTTTGAGCATTTAGCCCAAATCCAAGCGTCAGAAAACCATGGAGCTTCACATGGGTTACGGCAAGGAGAGGTCGGCTGCTTTGCTTTTTTAGAATCTCTTCAGGAGTAGCAAGAAGACGTGCGCCTGGGTTGGATTCAAAAGTTGCCGGAGCGAATGAATGCGCTACCGTATAACTTTCTAGTTGTGGAGAGCAGGAGGCCAAGTGGGAAATTGCGGCAAAATCGTCAATGAAAGAAAATGCAATGTCGTCAGTATGACCAAAGCTGGTAGCAAATGTAGGTTTGTACAGGTCAGGGGTGTTCCGCGAGGCGGCAAGTCGACAGCATCTTTCGGAAAACGCATTCCGAATTGCCTCGATTCGTTTGGCGCTAAATCTGGAGTCAGTCCCAAGACGGATCGCCGGCGAATGATCAAAATACCCCAAAAAAAGGCCGTAAGGAACTAAGTCGCTGTGAACCATTTTTGATACTTCCTTCTCTGTGCCATGGCGTAAGAGAGATCGCCACGTCGGGTAAGCCCGATATTTTCCGGTGCGTAGGCTTGTGTTTCCCTTGGTAAAGCCGTATCATCCCGCGTTTTTATGGAATGTACAGGGGGGAGGCGTTTTGGTAGGATCCGATGCCGAGAAAGATGTTTTAAGTCTGAAAAACGGTTGCGAGGATGAGGGCTGTCGAGTTCCGTCCACAGTCGTCGGTGGTGGCATCACAGGACTTTTTGCCCGATTCGAATTGTGCAACAAATTTGGTTACAACTATGTTCCGCTTGCTGAACCTGAAATGATCGGGTGTGGCGACACTCGTCACGCCCAGTGCATTCTTCATCGAGGCTACTCTTACACTCACGCCAACAATGTGACCATAATTCGCGAGCTGGACGATGCCTATCGCTGGTGGGTAGGGTTTTTAAAAATGCACGATGTGCCACATGCGGTCGGAATTTCGCATTATTTTGGAAGAGTCGGTTTTCGTAAACAATGGTATAGATCTTGGAAACTGTGTGTTGACGACAACAACGAGAATATTCTTGAGGAGCCGAAAGACGTTGATGTAGATCCAGCACCATGGGCGGATTTGGTGCGTACTGGTCCCGGCGAATTCCTTGAAGGCGGTGGGTTCCATGTGGAAGAAATTTTGGTTCGCCCAAGCCATATCTTAAAGGTCTTGAACAAGTCTTTTGGAGGGGTAGACTACATCGTTAAAGCTGAGACCTCAGATATACAGCAATCTCACAATGCTCTTGGGGTTCGTGCACGATCAAGGGTGTCTGCAGTGGGGAGGAGACATTACGAAGAAAAGAGTGAAAGCGAAGTGCCGGCGAAACGGTTGTGGAATTTAGTCGTAGCCGGTGAGCTACCACAGATTAACGCTGTGTTTCACGGTCTGAGGCTTCAGCCTATTGATGATTCCTGCGGCCCCAAATTAACGAGCACCGAGGTCACGGTCCTATCACATCAAGAAGGTGATCGAATGATTTGGCTTATTCAAAGCCATGCCTTTGAGGCCGCTTATCGAGCTGAACCGAGCATCCACAGGCTGCGTATTCAAGGAGTTAACGCGGTGAAGCAGGCATTGTGTTTTGCGATAAAATCAGTCTCTTTCAAAGATTGCAAGTGGGGTGCTTATTCCGCGAAACTGCCATCCCTTGAGTCGCGGACCGGAGCGCTGAAAGATCGAAACGTTCACAATGTTGGACGAGATTATTATGGCTATTCTGAAAGATTGACGCTGGCCCCGCTTGTTGGGCAGGAAATAGCCAGCAGGGTCTGGAATGCTTCTTCCCAAAAAACTGGCTTCTGCCAAGATTCTAAGGGTGCTTGCAGCCTAAAGTCTCGCACAAGTTCCCAGGTAAAATTCGCCGAAGATCAGTGGAAGGAACATTTGGACAAACTTACGGATTGGGATGAGTTCGAACAGTTGTTCAAGATTTAACGACTGCAGCAAGTGGAGGGGCGAATTCCGCTGTTCGCCGCTGGTGTAGTTTTTTTCAACTAATAATTTGCTTTGCTAGCAACTCGTATGCTAGCCTTACCCTATGACTGTTAACAAAAACATCGCTTTTCAAGCGTCACTGCTAGAGAATGCTGACGAGAGCGGCTTCATTGGTAAGATGCGAGTGCTGGTCGACAAGAACGATGTCCAGTTTCGAGGACGATATCCAAATTCCGCGGCTTCGATTGGCTCGGAAGGCTTGAGACTGAGGATAGCATCAATCTTGGTCAAGTATTCTGACGCTCCAAATACTGAGGAAAGGGCAGAGGTTGTCGAGTGTGCTGTGCGGTGTCTTGGCTTGCTTGGAGGCCAGGACACATTGTATGCCATTAGCAATCTTGCAAGGTCAGGCGAGTGCAGCAACGTTTTGTACGCTGTTCTGGATAGCTTGCGAGCTATTGGCGGTGTTGCAGCAGAAACACACCTCCAAGAGATCATTCGTCGTTTCCAAGGA
>CALKXO010000215.1 GCA_938003615.1 uncultured Pirellulaceae bacterium
GCGAGAAGGCGAAGATCCGAAGAGGCACCACAACGAAGATCAAACGACTACTTCAAGTCGTCCCATAGTCGATTCAGGATCGAGTACAGCTGTCGGTGGACCGATTGAGGAGCGTGGGCGATTAGGCAATCGCACTCGCCAAAATAGACCACCGATACGCCCGGCAATTGCAACTGCTGACTGAGCGTGTCCTCCAAGACGCGCTTCAACTCGCCGGCAGTGAGATTTTTCTGAAGTAAATGCTTGACCGGATATACCTCGGTCTCTGATCTACCGCGTGTCGTCTGGAATGAGGTCATCAGTACCGTATGATCGTCAATCACAATCCACGACGCTTTCAACGAGCGCGCCAGTTGCTGCAGTGCATCTCGACAAGTGACCTCGTTGAAGTCTCCAGGAATTTGTGCGTTGGGCGTCCAACCCTGCGCTTTTAAATTTGGCCAATCCACAAAAATATTCAGCCCTGCCTGTTCACGAATCCGACGCATCAAACTCCCCACCCGGTAAGGTTTTCGAAACGGGTTATCCTTGGCCAAATCCAGTGGACGTTCCAAAACAGGCTCGATCCGGAACACCGTTGGCATGATCGTTTTATCTGCCAAACCGTGAATAGCCGATTCTGGTTTCGCCGCCTGTGTCATTCCGGCAATCAAGGCATCCAGCCGCGCGAACATATCGGCATCACACGAAAGAGAAACCTGATCTGGAGCTACCAATACCGTTTCTTCGATTGCCTTCCGCGCCGCACCATCGTCGGTTTCACCTTCGGCGATTTCCACCGGCCACGTTCGAACAATGAAGTTTTTAAGCTCGTCAACCGAAGCATCGGATAGCTGTGGGGAAAGCTTCCACTGGTGCGGTGAGAGTTTAGGTGGCGTGCTTCGAGTTAATGTCACGCCGCCCTGGTCGGCGACGACTCTTAATTCAACTTTGTCCGCGACCGTCGCCAACAAAGACTCAAAATTCTCATCCTCGGTTGTAAGCGAGATCTTTTGCGAAAAATCAGTCTGCCTAACTTCTCCCGCATCCCAATCAAAAGAAATGGCGATCCCCGAAAGACTTTCCAGTTCGAACAAAACATCCAACACGGGCGACTCATCAAACTTCACTCCGCTAACGGAGACTGCCAATTGCTTAGCCACGTCCACTGGATCATCCCTTGGAGGTTCAACAAAGTACTTCGGCAACCCAATCAGCGCGGCCTCACGTTGCAGCAAAGCCTGATCCTTGATCTCTGAAAGTATGGTCCCCGCCTCTTCCAAGGCACGCGAAAATTCTGAAAGAGACTTTCGGCTTGGTACTAACGGTGACTCCTTGGTCGGTTTCTGGATAAATGAACTGCTACTATCGTCGTCGTTTTCGTCTGCGTTGCTGCTATCTGCACTTGTCTTGCTGTTGGTACTCGTCTGGATATTTGACGGACTGCTAGGTCGTTCTGCGTTGGGCAGCGCTGCCGGGGAGGACGGTAGACTTGGGGACGGCGTTTCAAAACCCGAATCAGAAATCGCCGGGGCCATAAAATCAGCCGCTCCACGAACAGCCGGAGCATCACCAGCGTTCAATTCGGCCACCGAACTTGGTTGCGGTGTGGCCCTGTCGCTCGCATCCAAATTAGCGCTCGCATCCAAATTAGCGCTCGCATCCGTTTGGACGGCGTCCATTGGTTTGCGATTTGCTTCCTCGTCTTGGATTTGAGACGCTGGTGATTCATCAAGCAAGCCGGTCTGCGGGACAGGTTCACTTCCGCCGGCAAGAAAAGATCCAGCGATTGCTGCGAGGATGAGCCCCAAGACTCCGATCGATCCCAGTTGGATCAAACGTTTCTTTTTCTTGAGCGCCTCACTATCCCAAGAACCATCTGGCAACATTGGCGAATCCGGCACGAGGGACTCATGCGCGTCAGTTTCGGGCGATTCCTTTTCTGGAACCCGCTGACGCTTCTGCGTTGGCTCGGGGCTGTTCTTGGCGATGTTCCCGGTTGACTCCCTTGCAGCCGATTTCTCCGTAACGGTTTTTAGGTTTTGCTCCCCCGGCTTCACAGCGGAGCCTTTTTTGAATCGTTGCTGCGGAGTCGGTGCGCGAAGCGCACCAGTTCTTCTTACTTTTGATGCAGGAGGCAGATCCTTCATCGCGGACGAGTCTTGAACTTTTTCCAACAAATCATCCAGATCATCGAAGCTGTTGGTTGTCTTGTCACTAGTTCTTGCCGGATCCGCTAAAGGATTTTGATAGCCATTCGGAGGCGTCAACGTCAACTCAGTGTTGCACTTTGGGCAGTCAACCGTTTGCCCGATCAGATCGGGAACGGAAACCTTTAATTTCGCCGAACACGATTTGCAGATGATGACGTAAGGAATCAAGAAATGTCCGAAAAATAAGTTTAAGAGCGCGACACGGTTCGATACTTGCGTTTTAGCCGAAAGACACTGGAAGCCTATAACGCCGCTACGCTATTTTTCGACAAACACCCCCGGTAGGGAATAGCCTTTTTCCTTGGCCGCCGCCCGGGTTGTGATCAAAACCGCCTTATTTGCCATTTCATCCGGGTCTTGGGCAACTACCCAGACCAATTTGCAGTTTGGATCGGCAGGACCGGAGATCGTTTTATCAGGGTTAGCGCTGGTCATGATCTGGGTCAGGATCGCTGAAAGAGGCTGCTCAACGATCGCCAAAGGGCCCGGACGCTGGTTCTGAGTAATGCCCTCCTTCTGTAAATCGCCCCCCATTAGTTTAATCTTGAATGGGAATCCCAACTCGGGAAAATCGTCGACGATCTCCGCTCGAACCTCCGAAAGCAGAACGTTTAGATCTGGCGGATTGGCCACATTTAGACTGCGTTTCATGGCCAACAGTTCTTCGATCGAACTCGGGATTGACTTCTGCTCAAAAGCCTCGACTGACTCTGAAAACGTCATCGTCAACTCGGATGCCGACAACAGGTTCTGCGTTGCATTGGGTGCCAGCCAAGCGTTGCCAATCAGTTGGTCAAATTCAGTGTCCCACCGGAGAGCCGTTGTCACATCTTGGAGCATTAATCCAAAGCGTTCTTGCAGCTGTTGCCAGTATTCAGTTTTAGCCAGCGACTGCGAGAAATTTTCAACCTTCGTCAATGTTTGCCTCATCGACTGTTGGAGTTTGCCTGCCAGATCTCCGGCACTGATCCCAGCCGAATGGTCGATATTGAACTCAACATACTCGCCGTCGTCGATATGTAGACTGACCGAAAACGCCCGCACTTCATCCGGCAGCGCCAGCCGAAGTGGCGGCAACAGCTGATCACTCCACTGGCCCCACATCCCTTTAGCGTTTTCATTGACCAATGCTCCCGATAAAGTCAGAAGGGTAAAATGTCGTTGGCGGTCAGTTTTTCTCACCAGACGCTCCAGCGCATCAGCCAACACAACCGCCCCGCCGTCTTGCACAACCTGCTGCACGACACGCGGTTCGCCCATCACAAATCGGAGAGACTGCTGACCGAGATCGATTGACTCAGCCGTTTGTTCGCCAGCCATCGGCTGCTGTTGCTCCGGCAAGTTAACAAAACACCAAGCACTATCGGCGGCAGCAAACAACTTCCGATTTCCCGGCAGCGTTACTTCGTCCGGTTGCCCCCACGCCGCAACGAGTTGCTCCTGAGTTTTGTCCGATACAGCAACCTGGAAGAAGCTCTTGTAACCTCGATTCTCATCAGGCACCAGCGCCACGGTTAGCGTTTCCATTTCCGCAATCGCCAACCCAGTCTGCTGCTCAAAAGTCGCTTTCATTTTTGCGAAGTCCGGCCCCAAGCTGGTTAACAGACGCTCTCCACCGGGTTGTTCAAGCATTTCCTTGCCACGCAAATGGAACAAGATTTCAGTGCCGATCGGTAACCAAGAGAAGTCAATTGCCAAACCAGTAGTTGGAGACTCCCAGAGCGTCGCTTCTCCATCTTCGACCAGCGTTTGCACGTACGAAACCAATGTGTAGTCGATCGCGGTAGGTTCTGCGCTAGTGAGTTGCGGCATCTCGTTTTCCAGTTGCTCAATGGATTTCTCGACAGGCAGCTTCTGTCGGACGATTCGTACCGAATTACCATCAGCCCAAAACGCCCATCCAATCAAACAAAGTCCCGCCGCCAATAGTCCTCCTGCGATTCCGGCGGGCATCATCCAGCGATTTTGATGACGTTTCACGGCTGCCTCTCTCGCCGCCTGAACCCGTCCATCGTCAGCCACGTGTTGACCATTTGAAAACGAATCTAACATTTGTGTTACAGCAACCGTAGTATCGATTTCCGGAATTGGTTCTGCGTCAAATGCGACACCAGCGTAAAGCGGTTTCCCCAGTGGCAATGCTAAGGTACGCAGTGAATGAAGGAATGCAGATCGTGGCTTCGATGATTCGACGTCCGTCAATTCAAGACCAGAAATTCTTCCAATGCGTTTCGTAAATTCCTCAACACTGATAGCCGCGTCTGCCGTGCCGCAGAGCGCGCCTTGTAACAACGCAACCAATTCAGGTTGATCTTCCAGTTTTGCGATCAACGCGTCGCGCTGTTGCATGTCGAACTTAAACCACCGCGATTTTTGATTCCACTTCCAACGCAATTGCCGTCCACCTACCAATCGCAGCAATAATGCGCCCAAGAGAAACGCCTGCCGCTGTTTATCGTCAGTCGACGTCGCTTCGTCAGTCGACGTTGAATCGTTTAAGAGCATCCGATCAAAACGCACCGCCTTTCCGGGCGTTAACCACAGACGATTCATCAGAGACTCCGGATCAACCGGCATCCGCAGCCTTGGCGCATCTTTCATGTGACCATTTTGAGTCTCCAAATTGTTTGCGCTATTGGAGAACACGGCAGCGACTTGCGTCATAATTTCCGCAGCTTGCTCGGCCCCCAACCGTGACTTCAACGGAACGGCTGTGGCCAGTGTCTTTCCGCGTGGTAGCTCTCTAACCACGAAGCGCGTATCAGGCAGCGCGATCGCTTGGTAGATTTCTAACGAACTGGATCGTAGCGTTCCGGGGGTCAACTTGTCTGATTCAACACACGCCTGTTGCTCGATCTCGGCCCATGCCTTCAGCGCTCCAGGCAACTGACCATCGAAGAACTGTAGTCTTACCCGGTATCCCGTTTTTCGATCGGCGGCAACAAACGAATGAAAGCCGGCAGGATCTGAGGACAACTTTAGTCGCGACATGACCACGTAGCGACCATAAAAAAAGGGGCCAGCATGCCCCGCCAACAGCACTTCGCGCTGAAGGTCAGAGATCAGCTTCTTCTCCAACAGCCCGTCCGCAGCCGATGTCGAATCTGGCGCCTGACATCCGTCTCGCACTGCACGATATTGCTCATCCCCCAACAGCTGGCTATCGGCAACCAGATTCCAAAATTGATCAATCTCTGGAGCCACAAAATTCTCGGACAAATGCTGAAAAAGAGTCACTTCGACGGTCCCGACTTCCCAGCGATCAATCAATAACTTGTTCAGGTCAGATTGTGCCAGACGCGAGAAAGACTTATTGTAGGAAAATCGGCGGTCAGTCGAACACCCCCGAAAGTTACTTTCCAGAATACATCCATTTTTCTAGAGCCGATCTCCTTCATTGCACGGCAAATCATGAATCATTCTCCTCAGCGCAAAAGCGCATTCGAAACCGTCAAGCACTACTTTCATCTCGCGGCTGATCAGCTTGAGCTCGAGCCGAGCGCCCGCAAGATGCTGATGTTGCCCAAACGCGAGATAACGGTCGAAGTACCGGTCGAACTCGACAATGGACAGCTGGAGACTTTCGTCGGCTTCCGCGTACAGCACAACAACGCGCGCGGCCCGATGAAAGGTGGCTTACGATATCATCACGAGGTTGATCTGGACGAGGTCCGGGCGTTGGCGTCGCTGATGACGTGGAAAACCGCTGTGGTGAACATTCCCTACGGTGGTGCCAAAGGCGGCATCTGTATTTCGCCGAGGGAACACTCGCCTAAAGAACTCCAGCGTATCACTCGCAAATTTGTCGATCAAATACATGAGATCATTGGCCCTGACAAAGACATTCCTGCTCCTGACATGGGGACCAACAGTGAAACCATGGCTTGGATCCGCAACCAGTGGGAAAAATATAACGGTTTTAATCCGGCTTGTATTACCGGGAAACCAGTTGAGGACTACGGTGCAAAAGGGCGCGAGGAAGCGACTGGCCGTGGCGTTGGCATCCTGTCCTATAAATTGCTCAAACGATTGGGAAAATCACCGCAAGAAACTTCCGTTGTGATCCAAGGATTCGGTAACGTTGGGTCCCACGCCGCGAAATACATGAGTGAATCCGAATTTAAGATTAAGGGCATCAGCGATATTTCCGGAGGGTACCACGCCGAGGACGGACTCGATATCTCAGCCGCGCTACATTACTACATAGAAAATCGTTCGCTGGAAGGTTTCACCGGAGGAAAACATATCAGCAACGAGGAACTACTGGCCGCGGAATGCGACTTGCTGATTCCGGCAGCGCTGGGAAATGTTATCACGCTGGCCAATGTGGACGACATCAAAGCAAATTACATTGTCGAAGGTGCCAACGGACCGATCGATTCTGAGGCTGACGCCAAACTGTTCGAGCGCGGTGTTGTTGTGTTGCCAGATATTTTGGCCAACGCGGGTGGCGTCACGGTCAGCTATTTCGAGTGGGTGCAGAATCGACAATACTACAGCTGGAACCTCGACCGAGTTCGTCAAGAGTTGGACGCGATTCTGTCGACGGCTTTTGAAGAGGTCTGGCAAATATCGCAGACCAACCAAGTCAGCTTGCGGACGGCTGCGTTCATGGTGGCAATCGGCCGAGTCTGGCGATCGGCTCAACTGGCCGGTTTTTAGAATTTTCAAAACAGTCTTCTGAAGTCTTGCTACTCCAACAACAAAAACCTCACACAGTCCCCTTACACCGAAAACTAGAAAAACTGTGCTCCCACAAACGCATTCCGAAGTCATCGCTCGCTACCAAGAGAAACTGGACACTCACCGCGCTTCGGTACAGCGCTGTGACAAACGCTGGAGTTCGGTGGGCTTTCTGCGCGGCGGTCTGTTTCTGCTATCGGCAGTTCCGTTCTTTCTAGCGATCAACGAAGTTTTCGGCATTGGATGGTCGTGGATGTACCTTTCCGGGGCGCTGTTTCTCGGCTTCCTTGTCGTTGCCTATATCCACGAAGGGATGCAGGCGGAGCTTAAACGCGCTTCATTGCTGGTGAAGATCTATCGTGAGTCGATCGCGCGCTGTCAACGCGATTGGGACGAAATCGAAGTTCCTAATATCGAAATCGAACGTAACAGAATCGCTCTATCTACGGACCTTGACCTCTTCACCGATAGTTCGA
>CALKXO010000216.1 GCA_938003615.1 uncultured Pirellulaceae bacterium
CTTCGACCTTTCGTATCGACATCCTGCTTGGTTAATAAGTCTGCTTGGTTAATCATTTGTAAGATTGAGTCGCTCCACCGGTTGAAGTGATCGGGCTGGCAAAGGAAAATGAACGGTTTCGGTCATGCTCGCTGGAGTCAATAAAGTTGGACTACATAAAAATCGCAGGAGGGGCGGTCTACGATCCGGCCAACGGTGTCGATGGCCAACCGCAAGACATCTGGGTCGCTGAAGATAAGGTGGTTGAGGTCCCAAACGTTGATGTTGGCGACAGCGTGCGCACGATCGATGCCGCCGGCATGGTGGTGATGCCGGGCGGTGTGGACATGCACTGCCATATCGCAGGACCGAAAGTTAACGTCGGTCGAAAAATGCAACCGGAACAATATCCGGGACAGGAAGTCGAAAGACGTGAATTGGACAGGACCATTTTTCACAGTGGCGCGATGGGCAGCGTCCCAACGATATTTACCACCGGTTACAAATACATCGGGTTGGGTTACACCACTTGCTTCGATGCCGCGATTTCACCGATGGCGGCGCGACACGTTCATCACGAATTCAACCACATCCCCAACGTCGATACTGGTTTCTACGCGCTCATTGGAAACAACCATTTCGCCATGCAGGCGGTCGCAGAGAACGATTTTGCGAAACTGGATTCGTTTCTGGCGTGGCTATTGCACAAGGTTGGTGCATACGCCCCAAAAATCGTCAATCCGGGCGGCGTGGAACTGTGGAAGCAGAAACGTACTGGCAACGCGACTGATCTCGATCAAACGATCGATGGATTTAATGTGACGCCGCGGCAGATCATCGAACAAATCACACGCAGTTCCAACCGACTGGAGCTGCCTCATCCGGTCCACATTCATTGCAATAATCTGGGCGTGCCGGGGAACTGGACCACGACGCTAGAAACGATGAAGACGCTCGGTGAGCAACAAGGTCATCTGACCCACATTCAGTTTCACAGCTACGGCGGTGGCGGAGTGGAGGAAGATTCCCTGTGTTCGCAGGTGGCGCCACTGGCGGATTATGTAAACGCTCATCCCAATATTACTGTTGATGTTGGTCAAGTGATGTTTGGCCCTACTACCAGTATGACCGGCGACGGTCCGCTGGGATACTTTCTGCAACAGATCAACGGTACGAAATGGTACAGTTCGGATACGGAGCTTGAATCGGGCTGCGGTGTTTCCCCGATCAATTACAAGGACAAGAATTTCGTTCACGCACTTCAATGGGCGATTGGTCTGGAGTGGTATTTGATGGTGGACGATCCATGGCAGGTGGTGATGAGTACTGATCATCCCAACGGGGGCAGTTTCATGGCTTATCCGCAGATTATTCGCCTGTTGATGGATCGTGAGTACCGCCGCGAAAAACTGGCGATCGTCAATCAGAAGATTCTTGATTTCACGTCGCTGGCGGACTTGGATCGCGAGTATTCGCTAAATGAGATTGCGATTATCACACGTAGCGGACCAGCAAAGATTCTTGGGCTAACGGCAAAAGGCCACCTTGGTCCCGGCGCCGATGCCGACATCACGATCTACACGCCGGATAAGAACTACGAGACGATGTTCTCGGTGCCGCGGTACGTCTTGAAGGGGGGAGAGCTAGTGGTCGAAGATCATGAGCTTCGCCATGTCGCTACCGGAAAGACGCTTTCGCTCGCGTCGCGCACGCCTGATCTAGAGCGCGTTGGTGAGATGGAATCATGGTTGGAAGAAAACTACTCGCTAAAGCCGGCTCATTATGGCATTGGGGAATCAGAGTTCGCGCGCGTGAGTCGCGTGTGATACGGCGGGGCTCGGCAACCATTCTTAGTGGTGTTCGGCAGGATCAAATTGAAGATACTTCTTCAGCCACGACACACCAAGATAAAACGGGATCGTGTCTAGCAAAGCGATCAGCACTTTCACCAAATAACCCGTGCCGATAAAGACGCTCAATTCAATCCAGTCGGCAACTCCCTCTTTGAGCGGAAGTCCATTCTTGACGAACAGGTACGTGATCAGAATCACGGCCGTGGTATCGACCAGTTGGCTGATCAGCGTCGAACCGTTGTTTCGCAGCCACAGATGTTTTCCGGAAGTGATCCTTTTCCAAAAATGGAACAGATAAACATCACACAGCTGCGCGGCAAGGTAGGCGACCATCGACGCGCCGACCGCACCAAAGGCCATCGCGCGAATGGCGAAAAAAGGTGGCGTGTTTCCGTCCGCATCGACGGGCTGACCGTCAATGTACTGTTCGAAACCGGGCAGGATCCCACCCAGCCATAAGATGAACACGACCCAGAGGTTTAGCATCAGCCCAACCATCACCACCCAATTAGCGCGACGGCGTCCGTAGAATTCGCTGATGAAGTCTGTGCACAAAAACGTGATCGGGTACGGCAGCACACCGACGGCGATCGTGAATGTTAGTGGAAACACATTTCCATCAGCGGTCATCCAATCTAGCGTGTAGAGGTGAATGAAACGACTGATGCCCAAAATGTTCAACATCGTCATCGAGCCGAGGAACAGGCCGGCCAAGACCAAGAACACGCGCTCTCGTCGGGCGTGGATTTCAGAGGCTTCGATGGGGTGGAGTTCGTTTTCAACCATGAAGATATTGTACTGAAAAAAACGTCTTGCTCTATAAAGTAGCCGTAGCAATCGTAGGGTGTGGTCAAGCGACAGCGTCGCGCCGACCCACCATCGCGATGGTGGGACTGCATTCCGCTTAGACGCAATGCAGACGTCCCACCCCACCCCACCCTACCCTG